>JAISKY010000047.1 GCA_031260745.1 Oscillospiraceae bacterium | reverse complement strand
AAAATACGCCGCCGCGTCGTTGTACGGTTCCGCCGCGATGGTGTTGGAGGGCGGCGAACCCGCTAAATTGAAAGACGCGATTTGCTCTCCGAACGGCTCAACGATTCGCGGTGTCGCGGCGTTGGAAAACTCCGGTTTCCGCGGAGCGGTAATACGATCGTTCCTGGCAAGCTACAACCGATTCGGAAAATAAATATGCAATGGCGGGTGTGTAACACCCGCCATTATACGTTACATAGGCTATATTGTCGAAATTGACAATATAGTTTTGTTGTTTTTTATTCCGTTTTTGTATATATTAACGGTATATCACACATTATAATGATTTGCAATGTATAAACATAAACGCGAATAGCCTATAGCAATGCGGTCGCTTACGAGCGTTTTGAAATTGTTATGCGTTTAACATTCATATAGTTAAGCGATTAACTATTTTTGCCGCGCCGCTTTTATGTCCGTCGCTCCACTATATTATATGGTAAACAGAGTATTTTAGTATCACATCGCGCGTGGGGCAAAATTGACCAAAAAATAGTAAAAATGAAATTTTCGTTTAGTCTAATTTCAAAAAGTTTAGGAAAAATTCAAAATGTACTTGACAAGTGCGATTACACTGTGGTATTCTAATAAAAGCAAAATATATTGTGACACTTAGGAGGTTGCATTTAATGGAAATTGAGCTCTTATTCTGGATTACGCCGGTCGGCGCGGTACTCGGATTGCTTTTCGCGTTCTTCCAAGCGAAAAGCGTCTTGAAGGCTTCCGAAGGAACCGACATAATGAAAAAGATTTCAGCGTCAATCCGGCAGGGCGCGAACGCGTACCTGAAGCGGCAGTACACCGGTGTAGGTTTATTCTTCGTTGCAATGTTCATAGTGCTTGGCATTATGGCATTCGCGGGATTACTTACACCGTTTGTTCCGTTTGCGTTCATTACCGGCGGATTCTTCTCCGGTCTGAGCGGATTCATCGGAATGAAAATCGCGACGTCAGCGAACTCACGTACCGCTTACGCATCAAGCGAAAGCCTTAACAAAGGTTTACGTATAGCGTTTTCGTCCGGTACGGTTATGGGCTTCACAGTCGTCGGACTGGGAATGCTTGACCTGTCGATTTGGTACATACTGCTGAAGTACGTGTTCTATACGGCTAGCAACTCGGAGGTTGTCGCGCTTGTTACAACAGGGTTATCCACAAACGACGCGCAGATTCAACTGATGAGCGCGGCTATGCTGACATTCGGAATGGGCGCGTCAAGTATGGCTTTATTCGCGCGTGTCGGCGGCGGTATCTTCACCAAAGCGGCTGACGTCGGAGCCGACCTTGTCGGTAAAGTCGAAGCGGGAATCCCCGAGGACGACCCGCGTAACCCCGCCGTTATCGCTGATAACGTAGGCGACAACGTAGGCGACGTCGCCGGAATGGGCGCGGACTTGTACGAAAGCTATGTAGGCTCCGTTATCGCGACAATCGCGCTTGCGGTGTCCGCGGGTTACGGATTGGCGGGCGCGCTTGTTCCTATGATTCTCGCGGGCGCGGGCATTATCGCGTCGCTTATCGGTACGTTCTTTGTACAGTGTAAGGAAAAGGCCTCGCAAAAAGAGTTGCTTAACGCTCTCCGCAAAGGTACGTATGTTTCGTCGGCGATTATTATCCTTGTGGCTATTCCGGTCATTTACTTCGTATTTCCGGGCGGGTGGGAGACTTTCGGCGTGTACTGGGCGATTATCTCCGGGCTTATCTCGGGAGTGCTTATCGGTTTCTTTACAGAGTATTACACGTCCGATACATATAAGCCTACTCAACAACTGGCGGACAGCGCGCTAACGGGTTCCGCGACGGTTATTATCGGCGGCATTTCGTTGGGTATGCTTTCGACCGCGGTTCCTGTTATTATTGTAGGCATTTCAGTAATCGTCAGTTTCCTCGCGTCGGGCGGCACGCTTGACGCCAATTTCACGGCTAACTTCTCTAAAGGTCTGTACGGAGTCGGAATCTCCGCGGTAGGAATGCTCTCTACGCTGGGAATTACGCTCGCAACCGACGCTTACGGTCCTGTCGCGGATAACGCGGGTGGTATCGCGGAGATGGCGGGAATGGACCCCGAAGTACGCGAGCGTACCGACGCTCTTGATAGTTTGGGCAACACGACTGCCGCGACCGGTAAAGGATTCGCGATTGGTTCGGCGGCTTTGACCGCGTTGGCTCTGATTGTCGCGTACATTGACGAAATCAAACTGAAACTTCCCGAATTAGTAGAATCCGGCAGTAATGTCGTAAAGGGTCTCGCGGACCAGGCCGCCGCGCTCGGCAAGACGGGCGAGGAAGTTTCCAGATATGTAATCGACAATTACATAAACCTTGAAATAACTAATCCTCCGGTTCTGATTGGATTATTCGTCGGAGCAATGCTTCCGTTCCTGTTCTCGTCTATGACGATGAAAGCGGTCGGACGCGCCGCTCAAAGTATTGTCGTTGAAGTTCGCCGTCAGTTCAAGGAAATTGTGGGACTGATGGAGGGAAAACCCGGCGTTGAGGCGGATTACGCCAAATGCGTTGAGATTTGCGCGAAGGGCGCGCAGAAAGAGATGATTGCTCCGGCGCTTACCGGAATTATCTCCCCGATTATCGTAGGTTTAATCCTCGGAGTAAACGGCGTAGTCGGAATGTTGGCCGGCGCGACCGCGTGCGGATTCGTTCTCGCGGTTATGATGTCGAACTCCGGCGGAGCCTGGGACAACGCTAAGAAGTACATTGAAAGCGGTAAACACGGCGGCAAAGGCTCCGACGCTCATAAAGCGGCGGTAGTCGGCGATACGGTCGGCGACCCGTTTAAGGATACCTCCGGTCCGTCGATTAACATTCTTATTAAACTTCTGTCAATGGTAAGTATCGTATTCCTCGGATTGGTTCTCTCGTTCAATTTGATTTCGCTGATATAATATTTCAATAAGCAAAATATCGGGCGGGAATTTATTCCCCGCCCGATTATTATTATACTTGCCAGAATCCGAGCCTGTTTCAATTTCTGTATAGTTTGCCTGAGTCAGCTACGGGAACCAGAGTTTCCTCCCATTTGTGTCCCGTCTGAATCAAAAATTCGCTTGTAACATTAAAATACTTGTGTTTGGATTCGGCGGAGGGCGTTTCACCTGATGGGTCGTCCCACGTCACATCAACGCAATACCATTCGTCATAAAGGCGAATCATATTCCAGGCGTGTACGCCGCCTGTTCTCGTGGATATTCCGTCCACCGAAATACACTCGATACCTAACATATCCATAAATAGTTGGAATGTTGAAGTGTATCCGGAGCAAATTGCTTTTTTATGGAATATTACACCGTAGGGATTAAAATTATCAGGCTCCGGTTTAGCGTCCGGAGAATTATTTTGGACTTCTTTGTCATAACTTGCCCAATTTACAATCCAATCGTGTATAGCCAGTTCTTTTTCATAATCGTCCATATCTGTATCAATGTTTGTATCAATTATGTCAATGCAAGCGTTCAAAACGCTTCTGTTTTTACCTGACAAGGCATCATAGGCGCCACTTCTCCACGCCGCCAAAACCGCGCCGGAATCAAAAATATCCTCGCTGACGACCGGAACATTTGCCGTTTCCGCAGGTGGTTCGGATATTCTCGGAGTAGGCGTTATCGCGTCGTCCGGAGTTTCCGTCGGCGGTACGGAAATACTCGGAGCGGGCGATATTGCGGCGTCTGCCGTTCCCGTCGGCGACGCTGATATACTCGGAGCGGGCGATATTGTGTCGTCTGCCGTTCCTGTCGGCGGTACGGAAATGCTCGGAGCGGGAGTTGTTGCGTCGTCTACTGTTCCCGTCGGTTGTGCTGATATGCTCGGAGTAGACGTTCCTGCTTCGGGTTGATTTGCGTTCGCTTCTTCACCCGATTCTGTTGAGGTATTAAGTTTCGGCGGGTTGTCGCTGAAACAATCCGCAAATGTTTCCTCCGCTTTTTCCGGCTCTTTACATATCAATAGCGCGACGTATTTTCCGCGGGAAACTACTATTCCGTTCTCAAGAATCGCGGATTGCTCGGGAGCGTATCCGGCAAAAGCTCCTGTTCTCGCTTCTTTATACTCTGAAAGCGCGTCTGTTATTTCCTGCTGGTTCGACTCGTCAGAAACGAGAAATACGGCAATCTCGTCGGCGGACATTCCGTTAAAATAGTAGATTGCTCCGTCAGTAATCCGGTCAGGCTGTATTTTGTAGATGTTTGACAAATATTCGTTATAATAGCCGTCGTCAGGAGTTAGTGACTGCAAATCTGAAATATCGCTTTGATTTAATATAACTGCCTCAGCGATTTGCGCGGACGAATACGCGGTATAATCTTTTGTTCCGCAAGATGTTAAGTACAAGGTTAGCAACGCGAGTACCGTAAATTCTATTAATAGTTTTCGTTTCATATCTATAAATCCCTTTCTCTTTAACGCCCAATTGCGGCTTATTTGCCAACGTCCACCCAAGCGACGCGGTTTGAATAGCGCTCCAACTCCGGAATAGTTAATTCAATCGCGCTGTTGTTGCTGCCGCAAGCCGGGAACACGGTTTCAAACCGTTTCAGCGACTCGTCCAAATAAACGGTCACACCGTCTTTTACGGCGAACGGGCAAACGCCGCCAATAGCGTGACCGATAAGTTCAACTGTTTCGTCTGGAGTAAGCATTTTTGCTTTCACTCCGAATTGCGACTTATATTTGGCGTTGTCAACGCGAATGTCGCCCGCAAACACTATCAGTACCGGCGCGTCCTTTACGTTAAACGACAAAGTTTTCGCGATTCGAGCGGGTTCGCAGCCTACCGCTTGCGCCGCAAGTTCCACAGTCGCGATTGACACCTCAAATTCCAACACGCGGTCGGCAATACCGTAGTCTGATAAATACGATTTTACGGATTCAAGCGACATTTCAGCACCCCCATTTGCAATTCAGCGGCTTAGGCTCGGTTTCAACCGCCCGAAGTAGTCCGCAAGTACCGCGTTAGCAACCGCGTCATACTCCGAGTCAGCCGCGTTAAGCCCCAATTGGTCATACGCGACTGCCGCGCCGGAATACCACAGGCAACCGAGTGAGTGCGTCGGCGTCTGCCACACCATACACGCGGTGTCAATAATCGCTCGCGCCGCCGCCATCGCGACGGGATTTACCGCAAGCTCCGGAGGTTTCGTCCACTCGGAAACCCGAATATTTTTCACGTCCGCAAACTTGATTTTACCGTTGGAGCAGTCTACAGCCGCCGCAAGCATACGGCGCGGGCGGTCATCGCCGGGAATATGCTTTTCGTAAATCGGCAGTATGACATCGGTGGCAAATTCGGCGCACCAACGAGCGACCGTCACTTTGCTCTGACTGTCGATAAGATTCATCAACTCCCGTACAAGCGCGTCGTCCACATTACCGAGCGTTTTTCGTAGTTTCTTAGCCATTTTAAGACCCTCCCTGAAACGAACCATCTTTTATCGTATAGTAAATCTACTTGCCAAGCCGAACAGAATTATCATAACCGCAACAAATACCATAGCGATTGCGTTGATAACCTTGTGAGTTTTATCGCCGAATAACTTACGCGTAACGGCGTACACTCCAATACCCGCGATTCCTCCGGCGGTGTTTGTTATTAAGTCCGTCACGTCGCTGACGCCGATTCCCAATATGTATTGCAAAACCTCAAACGACAGGCTCAGCAGCGCGATAGGCGCGACTTTTTTGGCAAACTTCCAATCGGGTTTGAGCAGACTGACGAAAACTCCAAGCGGAACGAAAAACAGGAAATTGTATAGTAAATTGCCGCTGAAAAAAGATATGTCCTTGATTTCAGCGACATAAAACGGAATCAGTTCTATAGCTCTGGTACTGCCAAACTCCGCGCCCTTAAACGGGAACTTGAACATTATAACGGCAATCACCGCCGCAAGATAAATAACGGTTAAGCAAATCGTAAGATTACGTTGTTTCGGCGTCGTCATATTCCGTTCCCTATCTCCTGTTTCGCTTGTTGAGATTTGTCGAAGCCGCAGTCAATCGCCAAATCAAAGTTGCAGTTTCGACCGCATAATTCGACAAACTATTACAAAACGGTATGTTTGTCAAGCAGAAAGTGCGGCAAAAATAAATAAAAAAGTGTAGCACCAGACGGGACGTGCTATAGTATGAAGTGTGTTTACGAACACACAACATATTTTATGGCAGCCGAGCCGTCTGTGGCAGGACTTCAGCAAGGTTGCAAGCGGTCACTAACCGCAGAAAGGTTTATATTATGGATTACACGCTCGCGGGAGATTTTTACCTCCCGAATCTCAAACTCAGCGACCCGCCGGATGCGCCGCCGCTCGGACGGTACGGATTGTTGAGGAAATCATATCTCAAAGAGTGGCGACCAATAACTTACAGTCGGCTGTTGCTCCGCGAGGAACTTTACCCTCATTTATGCGAAACTGATACGGCGGCACAGAACCGTCGAAAGCTCGGTTGTTCCGAGGAAGTCATATTCTCGGAATTCGTTTACAACTGACGCGAAATTCACCTCAAGGGCGGCACTTACGGAGTGTCGCCCTTTTCGCGTTTTTTGCCGCGATTTTGCTTAACGCCGTACAGATTTTTGCACTCGTGAGAGCAAAACTGCGCTCGCGGGTCTTGAGCGATATAGGCTTTGCTACACTGCTTACACATTCTCATCGGGCGTGCCTCGTCGGTCAGCGCGAACCCGAAAATCGTCTGAATTGTCTGCCACAGCGAGTTAAATTCCCATTTTATCTGCGGCTTATTATCGTATAATCGTATGCGATACTGCGGAGCGTTGCAGGCGAACGCTTCCATTCCGCGCCGATATAACTC
>JAISKY010000045.1 GCA_031260745.1 Oscillospiraceae bacterium | reverse complement strand
CTCCCCGGCTATTTCCAAGTCAAGTTCCTGCATTTGGTCAAGGTATGCGAGGTATTGTTCCAGAATCACCGAGATTTTAACGTCGCGAATCTCAATGCGGTCTCTCGCGAGCAACTGCAAAATCAGCGTCAGCGGACCATCGAAGTTAATGTCCGCAAGATGGAAGGTAGGTAATTCCATATCAGCATTCCTATAATGAGAACAAGAAAGCCGTGACGCCAACCTGTTACTCTGAAGTATTTTTCTTCCGGCAAAAACGCGAAAAACACCTTACTGCCGTCAAGCGGGGGAATCGGTATCATATTAAACAGTCCGAGTCCGATATTAAGCCGCATTGTCAGATAGACAAGCGCAAAAACGTAATACATCGGCTCGGTCGCTGTCCTGACGCGTATAAACGGCAGAACAATCCAACATATTCCCGCGAATATAAAGTTGGAAAGCGGTCCGGCAAGCGAAGTTAACGCCATTCCCCATTTTGGTTTCTTGAAGCTCCGGGGGTTAACCATTACGGGTTTAGCCCAACCGAATCCTACTGTCGCAAGTAACAGCAGCCCAATCGGGTCGATATGCCTGAGCGGGTTCAGCGTAATTCTGCCCTCGCGCCTCGCGGTATCGTCGCCTAACGCGTACGCGGCAAGTCCGTGAGCGGACTCGTGTACCGTAAAGCACAGCGTAGCCGGTATTATCGACATTAGAATATTCGTCAGGAAACTATAGTCAAGGTTTTGTAGAAAATTCAGCAATTCGGTTCACCAGTTTATCGCGGTTGTAGCCCGTTTCCGCGGAGAAAAGCAAAATATCGTCAATATTAAGCGTGTCGCGGATTCGCGCGGTGTTAGGCTCTATCTCGCTGTTTTTGAGCTTGTCCAGTTTGTTCGCGACGACGACGACCGGAGTTTCGGTTTGCGTAAACCAGTCCGCCATAGTAACGTCGTCGGCGGTAGGTTTATGCCGCGCGTCAACAATCAGAAACCCCGCCGTAACCAGTCCGGAGCCAAAGTATTCCTCCATAAGCGCCGCCCAACGCCGACGCTCCGAGTCTGAAACTTTAGCGTAGCCGTAACCGGGCAAGTCCGCGATATACGCTTGTCCGTCTAGTAAAAAGTAGTTTACGTGAGCCGTCTTACCGGGAGTTCCGCTGACTTTAGCAAAACGCTTAATGTTGACCGCTTTGTTAATCACGGAGCTTTTGCCGACGTTAGACCGTCCCGCGAAAACCAGTTGCGGAAGTCCGTCGCGTATGAAGCCGGACGGCGATGCCGCCGACGTGATAAATTTTGAGTTTTGTATATTCATATTATTTCCGTTACCGTAACTACCGCGTGGCACGCGATACCCTCACCGGAGCCTGTGAAGCCCATTTTTTCCTCTGTTGTGGCTTTTACGCTTATGTTGTCCGATTCCGTATTCAGCGCGTCCGATAGTCGCGTCCGCATTTGTTCAATGTACGGCGCGAGTTTCGGAGCCTGGGCGATTATCGTTATATCGGCGTTTCCGAGTTCATAGCCGTTTGACTTTACAATCCCGTAAACCAGTCGGAGCAGTTCAACGCTGTCCGCGTCCTTGTATGCCGCGTCACTCGGAGGGAAATACATACCGATGTCGCCGAGCGCAAGCGAACCTAACAGCGCGTCCATCAGCGCGTGAACCGCCGCGTCCGCGTCGGAATGTCCCAGTAATCCCAGAGTATGCGGGATTTCCACTCCGCACAGCACTAACCGACGTCCCTCCGCGAGCTTGTGAGCGTCATAGCCGTGTCCGATTCTAATCTTCATTGCCGCCTTCCAAGTCAAGCCGAATGTTCACCGCGAGAAAATCCTCCGCGTACGTGACCTTAATATTTGCGCGGCTGCCCTCAACTATACGCACCGGAATCCCAAGAGCCTCGACCGCCTGTGAGTCGTCGGTAATCGCCAGCTTTTTTACCTTAGCGTTGTAAAGCGCGCCTTTAATCAGACCAACGTCAAACACTTGCGGAGTTTGAGCCTCGTATAGCGTTTTACGCGGAACCGTGCGTTTTATGTATCCGCCCATAACGTGTTTAATCGTATCGGTTACGGGAATCGCCGCGATTGCCGCGCCCGTCGCGGTTGCGCCAAGTACGACCTCCGAAATCAATTTAGGCGTAACGAGCGGTCTCGCGCCGTCGTGAATCGCGACAAAGTCCGCTTTGTCATTGACCTCGCGTAAACCAATCTGAACGCTGTCGGAGCGGTCGGCGCCGCCCTCAACAATCTTCGCGGCTTTGTCAAATTCGTAGTCGCGTACGAATCCCGCGACGTCCGCGATATGCTCCGAGCGCGTTACGATGATAATCTCGCGAATAAGCGTACAACGCTGAAACGCTCTGATTGTGTGTACGAGCAACGGAAGCTCGTCGCCTCCGACCGGGTGGAATAGTTTGTCGATTCCGTCCATTCTGGAGCTTCCGCCCGCCGCGACAATCACCGCGGAAACCCATTTCGCCGTTACTTTGAGTTCTTTCACTTAGAGCTTTCTCCGGACTATTTCAAAAACTTTGGCTTTGTCAGCTTCGTCCTCGATGGGCGTCGGCTGAAAATTGTTAGAGGCTCCGGTATACACATAACACGGGATTATTTCGCTTTCCAACGCGGTAACTTTATTATTGACGACGAGCAGTTTCGCCTGATAAATCATCGTCCAGCGCCGAGGCGACCTGTTGCCGCCGAAGCAAAAATTACCCAGTGAGTACACAATCGGAACATCTTTGTAAACTTCCATCGGCTGAATCGCGTGAGGACCGCTGTTAATAACCAAGTCCGCGCCCCTGTCAACCATCTTTCGGAATGCGTTGATTCGCCATTTGTCAACTTCCTCCGTACCCTCCGTACCGCTGTGCAGGAAGATGATTTGGAAATCAGAGCGAGTTTTTTCGGCGTCCAGCCGGTCGTAGACCTTATTTAGCGAGGGCGATTGCGCGGTATATACCCATTGGCATATTACAGCTATCTTAAACCCCTTTTTCTCAAAATACAAGGTTTTTGTGTCGGAACCGTACTCCAAGCCCTCGGCGGTAACGGCGTCAATTGTATCGGACAATCCCGTTTCGCCATAATCGCCCGAGTGGTTATTGGAAACGCTGACGCCGTCAACTCCTGAAAAGCTCAGAATCTTAGCGTTGGAGGTAGGCGCGATGAACCAAAAATTAGAGCTTTGGTCGCCGGGTTTTGACAACGGCGAAAGCCGTTTATCCGACAGAACATTCTCTAAATTGACCATAGTAAAGTCGTCGTGTTCAAATATACTCCGGACATTTTCAAAAAAGTACATCGGGTCGTTATCAATCGCGTATTGACTGAACGAGCCGCCGCTTACCGCTCCGAAATTGCTTGCCAAACAGCAATCACCGACAAACGACAGTGTTATCATCGTCGGTACTTCGGGCGGCATTCCTGTTGCCGACCTCATAAAAATAATTAAAAGCAAATATTCAATCAGCTTTTTAAGCACAAAGTTACTTGCTCCTCTATTTCTTCATAAGTTGAACTTTTCGACAGCGCGATTTCCGATATTAATATCTGTTTCGCGAGCCGTAATATATCACGCTCTCCCGAACTTAGCCCCTTGCTGCTGTCGCGCAGTAACAAACCTTTGATAACGCCCGCTACCGCCAACAAATCGCCGCTTTTAAGGTGTTCAAGATTTTCGCGGTAACGCCGGTTCCAGTTTGGAGTAGCGTCTGAAACGACGGCAGGCAAAGCCGCTAAAAGCTCGTCCGCTTTTTCCGCTCCTATCAGCGGACGTACGCCGACCGCTCCGCAGCCCTCCGTAGGAATCATAAGCCGCATACCGCTAAGCGGGACACGGAACACATAATATTTCGCGCTTACGCCGCTTACGCGACGCTCCTCTACACCGTCAATTATTCCGGCTCCGTGCAAAGGGTGAACCACTGTATCGCCGACGCTGTACATTTCATCTCCCGCCTTTCTGAATAATATTTATCTTCTATAGCTTACGCTAGCATCTTCTTAATTAAAGGCTCAAAGTCCGCTTTCTCAGCGAACTGTCCGAACCGACAATCGGAGGGAGCTAAAATCTCCAGCCTTGATTTCAGACGATTAGTAACCGAAACCGCGTTACGCTTTTTCAGCCCCGCGTAAAGTACCGCGAATACTCCGCCACCAAGGTACGCGCACACATCGGTTATGCGAATCGTGGCGCGGATTGTATCTGCCGCGCGAACCAGTAACCGAGCTTCGGAGCTTGGCTCTAAAGTCATAAGAAAAACCGCCGCGAACATAGGGTGTTTCAGCCGCTTCGCGCGATAGATTTCCTTCTCGGCTTCTTTAACAAGCCCGGTTTTGCTTAGTATTCCAAGCTCGCGGCAAGTATTGGAACAGTATTCCTCCCAATATTTCTGCATATCTCCGGCTTCATATTTCGCGGATAGGTTCTCAAATACTCTGGCGATTTCGTTCAAATCGCGGTAGCCAAGTAAAACCCGCCATTCGCCGTTTTCGCGTATGCAATATTTAGCGGTATGGAAACGCTCGACTTCGCCGGATAAACGGTTTTGCTCCGAAATACTGATAGTCAGCTTTTTGCCGTTCGCGTTCATTCCCTTACGGAGCGTAAGTCTCGGAACGTCCTCCGAAAAAACAACGCGGAACGAATCAACTCTAAACAACCGCGCGACGCTTTCGCGCCATTCCCTGAAACTTTGTATAGTAACATACTGTTTGTCAAAATCGCTTATATATGAATACGCTCTGATGTGGTCGCCGGAGCGAATGGCGGTGAAGTAGTCCGTCATAACTGCCGAAGCCTTGCGTTCTTCCTCTTTGCCGTTTGCGGCGGTACTTTGACCGAGGTTCCTGTTAAAAGCTCTTTGAGAGCCTGTAAGCATTGTGTACGCATCGTTAATTTTCTTCATTTTTTCTTCCGCCGACGAGTTCCCCGGGTTCAAATCCGGGTGGTAAACCTTTGCCAGACGGTGATACGCCGCGTTCACGTCCTCTTTTGAAGCTCCGACAGGAATCTCCAATGTCGCGTAGTATTGGGTCATACTTCCCCTTGCTGTACAATTAAAAATTATAAATTAAAAATTATAAATTAAGCCGATTTGAAAAATTTTTGCCAACTGTTATTCGTGAACCCAATATCTTAGTTTGTCCATTTTGGTCTGGTGCGTGTAAGCGTGATTTTGCGAGCCCGCCTGAGAAATCGCGACGCCCTTTGACGGGTCGTAAGCTCCGTTTTGCTCCGGCACGATAACTTGCAGATGACCGTCGGAACCCATACTCGTTATTGCGGGACGTCCGGCGTTAGCGTACATCTGAGCCGTCTTTGCGTCGGTTTCATACCAACCGTTAGCGACTCCTTGACTTGCAAGCCATTCCTCGGTCGCGATTGCGCCAAGGCGCGGAAGTTCTACGCCCAGCGCGGACATTACATCCTGAACGTAAATATTGCAATATGTATAGCCGCCGCGGTTCGGAGTGTAGCGATTGTTACGCTCAACCTTGAATTGGTCAACGATTGCTTTCAAAAGCTCCGGCGAACGCTGCGCGACTGTTCCCGCGAGTTCCGGAGAACACGTCTGCCACACGTTCAGCGGATACCTGGACTGGTCAAACTCCGCGGCGGGAGCTATATATTGGATTCCCGTAGGCGCGGCGCTAAGCGCGAACGGAAGCGTGAAGTCCGAATTAAACGGCAGTGACGACAGTACGCTTGCCGGAATCTGCGAGCTGTTCTGCTCCGCGATTTTGTACATCAGCGCGGACATCAAAAGCGAAAACTCGCTCGAACCGCCGCCGGAACCGCCGAAAGACGAACCAATATTAAGCGCGGACATCGAAACATCGCTTGAGTTCGCGCTTTTGCCAAGTTTGGACGCAAGTTGGGTTTGCATAATCGTGCTTATCAGTTCAAGTTCCATATCCAATAACCCCATTCAAATAATCACAGCGATAATAAAGAGTCCATTTTGCCCCATTATTATTTTACTTCTCTATTTTAGCACACTTTCACCCGAATCGCAAGAACTTTTTACAAAAACGGTAAATTTATAACTTAGTCGGCTAATAAAAGCGAGCGGCAAGCCGATGCGCGGCAGACAAACCGCGAGTCCCGCGTTTAACGCGCTAAATAAAACAGAAGCGCCAAGTGGTAACCTTGACGCTTCCGTTATGCGGGTTTGCTAATTCAGCGAACCATAGCTTTTTTCAAATATATCGCGGCGTACGATGTAACAATCGTCGTACGCTCCCTCGTTAGCGACAAGAAAATCTCCCGCGTTTCCGTAGAAATATTTTTCGGTATCCCAATATGAAAAGACCTTCGTGCTTTTATCGACCGGTTGAGCGCGTACAAGTTTTGTATTCCTCGGAACACAGGTTCTGGCGTAGGGCAGGATTTCCTGACGCTCACCGGTAATGCGGTTAAGTATTGCCGGAACGTACTCCGCTTCTTTAGTGTACGGAACATCTTCCGGGGAATAATCGCGCTCGAAGTTTTCTTTCAGGATAGGATATACTTCGCCCTGAATACCAATCATCAGATATATGCCGTCGCTTGAAACGGTATCAACGTCGCCCTCTAATGTGCGGACAATGATTTGAGTTCCGCCCGGGAATATTTCCGCGCTTTTGGCGAATCCAACCGGAATCGGCAGTTTTTTATAAATTGGCATCGCGTCGAATTTGATTTCGTTGTCTTTAGCGTAAATTAAATTATAGTTATCAAGATACGCGAGAATACGCTGACGCAGATACTCGCTTGGACGAAGCGCCGACGCTCCGGAGATTCCTTTGTAGCTCATAAAACCGCCGGCTTT
>JAISKY010000044.1 GCA_031260745.1 Oscillospiraceae bacterium | reverse complement strand
AGCATATACCGGCTCGTCATCAGGTTTACGTATTTCCTGAATCAATTTTAGGTCGAGCATTTCATTCAGTTCTTCTTCCGAACATTTATGCAGAAGATTACTTCTGCTCCAAGTAGTTCTGGTGAATAAAATTAAGTATTTATAAAACTTTTCAGTCATTAGTTTCACCTCCTTTCATACGGCATAATACTGCGTTGCTTACTCGCTGCTTTTTTAATCTATTCCTAGCACATACCGCTCGTAGTCGTCTACTTGCTCCCAATGGTATTTTAACGCAGTATTTACTGCTTTACATATAGAATCAGAATTTGCATTTTTATTATAATAAGTATAAAAAGCTTCTCCTACATTATGGATATCTCCTACGTAACTGCGATAAATGCTTGATGATGTTTCTTCTGTAACCAAATAATACTCATCCGAATGGCTTTTGAACCGTATGTAGTATCCATACCACTTAAGGTTTCCGTGCCATTGTACCCTATCAGAAACAGATATCAAGCGGTCGTATTTACTGAGGGTAAAAGGATAATCGTCAAGGCTAAACCCTCTTGAATTGATTAACGCATCATATATTTCCTTTTCAGCCGCATCCAAACTTTCAATTGGATTAGGTGTTGGACTTGAAGCAATCATTGACTTCAACGTAGACGATGAACTTGTGCAAGCGGTGAGCGATAGCGACAGCACCAACGCAAGAGTAAGCGCGATTGTTTTTTTCATTTTCTAAAGACCCCTCTCGAAATATGTAATTTCTAACATTATATCACATTTGTAAAGTAAAGTCAACCCTTTTTACAACTATTTTGCTTTACAATTGTATGCTAAAATACAACCATAAGGGTGGTGTGTATATGGACATACTCGGACAAATCACAAAATTGCGCGAGGCGCGGGGGTGGAGCGATTACCGGCTCGCGAAAGAAGCCGGAATAGCGCAATCAACCCTTACCAATCTGTACAAACGCGAGAACTCGCCCACAATCTCGACGCTTGAGGCGATTTGCGGCGCGCTGGGGATTTCGCTGTCGCAGTTTTTCGCGGGAATAGACGAAAACAGCGTACTGACAGACGACCAGCGCGGTATGCTTGAAAAATGGGTACTGTTGACGCCCTCGCAAAAAGACCGCGTAATGGCGTACATACTCGGCTGTCTGCAACAATAGGCGGTCGAGCGTCCTGACACGCAAAATGCCGCGCTTTCAGGCGCGGCATTTTGGGCGTTTTGAGCTTATTTCAATACGCTTTTCAAAACTTCAAGTCCCTTGTCGATTTCTGCGTCGCTGATTGTCAGCGGCGGCAGGAATCTAAGCGTGTCGCTGCCGGCGGTCAGCGCGACCAATCCGCTTTCAAGCAGTTTCGCGACGACGTCGCGGTGAGAAATTCCGGTTAGCTTAATGCCAATCATCAAACCCAATCCGCGAGCCTCCGCGACGTACGGGGAGTTCATCGCCAAAACCGAGCTTTTGATTTTCTCGCCTTTTTTGACGACTTCCGCGAGAACATCATCGCTAAGAGTATCAAGCACCGTCAACGCCGCCGCCGCGCATACGGGGTTGCCGCCGAACGTAGTCGCGTGGTCGCCCGCTCTAAGTACGTTCGCGGTTTTTTCCGGCACGAGGAAGCCGCCCATCGGCAATCCGCCCGCGATTCCCTTGGCGAAACTCACCGCGTCGGGAGTTATTCCGTACTGCTGAAACGCGAATAAAGTTCCGGTGCGTCCGATTCCGGTTTGAACCTCGTCAACCAGCAAAAGTATGTCCTGTTCGCGGCAGAACGCCTCAAGCTCCGATACGTAGTCTTTGGGCAGCGGATAAACTCCGCCCTCGCCCTGAACAAGCTCAATAAGTACCGCGCAAACCTTACCGTCGGAACACGACGCTTTTACCGCGTCAAGGTTGCCGGGCTGGACGTACCTGAACCCGCCCGTATACGGGAAAAAGTCGTAGCCGTGGAATTTCTCCTGTCCGGTAGCCTCCAAAGTCGCGATTGTGCGACCGTGGAACGAGTTTTGAAGCGTCAGAATTACGTGGCGTTCGTGAGTACCGTACGTTTCATAGCTGTACTTACGCGCCAGTTTAATCAGACCCTCGTTGCTCTCCGCGCCGGAGTTGGAGAAAAACGCGTACTTCATTCCGGAGCGCGTCGTCAGTTTCTCCGCGAGTTGAGCCATCGGCAGCGTGTAGTAAAGGTTAGACACGTGCTGAAGTTTTTTGACTTGCTCCGTAACCGCGCTGATTACCGCGTCCGCCCATTTAGCGTTCGCGTAGCCCAGCGAGTTAACGCCGATACCGGACGCGAAATCTATGTAGGCTTTACCGTCCGCGTCGTACAGCGTCGCGCCCTCGCCCTTGACGAACGCGACCGGGAATCTGGCGTATGTCGGCATAACGTGACTGTCAGCCAAGTTGAATATTTCCTGTGAGTTCATAATTTACCCTCCAAATATAGTTATTGAAAATTAATTTATAATTCTTAATTTATCATAGTTCCTTCGCCCTCGTCGGAGAGCAGTTCTATTAGTATCGAGTGCGGGACGCGACCGTCCAGAATCGTCGCGGAGCTTACTCCGCGTCTTACGGACTCCACGGCGCAGTCAATTTTCGGTATCATTCCGCCGCTGATAATGCCCTCTTTGATAAGACCGGGAATCTCGCTGACGCTCGCTTCGCGGACAAGCGTGGATTCGTCCGACGGGTCGCGAAGCAAACCTTTAACGTCGGTCATAAGTATCAGCTTCTCGGCTTTGACCGCGCTTGCGATTCTTGCGGCGGCAACGTCGGAGTTGATATTGTAGCTGACCTCGCGGTCAACGCCAAGCGCGACGCTGCTTACGACGGGTACGTAACCGCGTTCCAAAGCGTCAAGCAGCGGTTCCGGGTTAACGTCATCGATGTCGCCGACGTATCCTCCGTAGTCAATTCCGGTTTCAACGAGTTCTTTCGCCTGGATAATACCCGCATCTAAGCCGCTGTAACCCAAAGCCTTTACGCCGGAACGCGTCAAAGCGGCTACAAGGTTTTTGTTAATCTTACCGCACAGCACCATTTGTACT
>JAISKY010000022.1 GCA_031260745.1 Oscillospiraceae bacterium | reverse complement strand
TTACGGAGTAATAGTGTTCGCGTTTAATAAACCGCTTCGTGACGTTAACCGAAAAAGTATGGAAGAAAACTCACAACTGACGTCATTCCTCGTTGAATCATTAAACGGGATTGAAACGGTAAAAGCGTTCAACTCGGAGCGCTCAGCAAATATAGAAACCGAGCGCAAATTTGTCAGATTACAACGCACAATTTTCAGGAACGGTTGGCTAAGCAATATCTCCGGCTCGTTAACAGGTTTTATATCAGCAGTAGGCGGAGTTGTAATACTTTGGGTAGGCGCGGTGAATGTCATACAGGGCAATATGACAATCGGGCAATTACTTACGTTTAACGCGCTTTTAGCATACTTCCTAGACCCAGTAAAGAACCTGATTAACTTACAGCCGGCTATGCAAACCGCGATTGTCGCGTCAGACCGTTTGGGAGAGATTCTGGATTTGGAACTTGAAAAATCGGAAAACGAAGATAAAAAGATAGCGCCGTCAACACTACGCGGAATAATAAATATACAAAATCTTGATTTCAGATACGGAACAAGAGCATTAATTTTACAAGACCTGAATCTTGAGATTAAGCCGGGAGAGAAAATAGCGCTTGTAGGCGAAAGCGGCTCGGGGAAGACAACTCTCGTTAAGCTGCTGTTGAATTTTTATTCTTGGGAGAAAGGCGAGATACTTATCGGCGGCAACAAAGCAATGTTTATCTTGTACACTTTGGTTTGCCGTACCTTGTTTAGAGTATGACCGCTTCATCGTCGTTTTGTCAAAATTGAATTTTAACAGTTTTGAGTTGTTGTGAGCAACGTCGTCACAACGACCGCGCTTCCCGTTTGTTCAACGCCGCAAAAAAGCGCTTTCGGCTCGGTTAAGAGCGCTTGCGCTATTTTTTGTTATCTACGCCGCGCTATGTGAAGAACGCGAATTTTATACCGTAGGTTACGCAGGTAACTATTAATCCGGCGATTAAAACTCCAATCGCGATAGCCGGAAAAGCTGTTTTAAGACGTATGCCCAAAAACGCCGCGATTAAGGCTCCGGTCCACGCTCCCGTTCCGGGCAGCGGGATAGCTACGAAAATCGCAAGAGCGGCAAGCATTGAGCGGTATTTCGTTTTAGAGAACTTGCTTAGCGTACCCTCAACGCGCTTCTTAATGACGCGGTCAAGAAATTTGCTTTTCGTCTGAAGCCACGCCAGCAACTTCCTGATAAAAAGCACAGCAAACGGCACGGGCAATAAATTGCCCGCGACAGATAAAATGTAAGTTTCAATCGGACCGACTCCATTTACAAAACCGTATACTATCGCTCCGCGAAGCTCCAGTACAGGCAGCAACGAAATTAAGAATACTATCAGTAATTCTATCACTCAGCCTTACGCGGCGCGGGTAACGCGGCCTGACCGCAGACAGCGAGTACACGCGTAAACGTGCTTCGGCGTACCCTCGACCAACGCTTTTACGCGTTTTACATTGGGTTTCCACATACGGTTAGAGCGTCTGTGCGAGTGGCTCACCTTTATTCCGAACGATACTGTTTTATCGCAATATGCACATTTTGCCATCTTATTTATTATCTCCTTATTACACACGGTAAAAATCATTATAACACACGATTTCCAATTTTGCAAGCACTTTTTGCAAAATATTTCGCTGACGATTCCTTAACGCCGCGAAGAACGGCGTTTAACTTCTATAACCGCGCTCTTACCGCCGACAGGAACTCAAGGGTATTGACGGTTTCAGTTTTAATCGACGAAATTCCCGCCAGGTCGCCCGTCATTATTCCGGAACTTAGCGTGTCAATTACGGCTTTCTCAAGATTATCTGCGAACACAGCTAACGCGCTTTCGCCGCGCCATTCCTCGGACAGCGAAGCGGCGTCAAGCTCACCGCGCTTGCGAAGCGCTCCGCTCCACGCATAGATAGTCGCGACCGGGTTAGTGCCGGGAGTTTCACCGTCGCGATAGCGTTGAAAGTGACGCGAAACAGTGCCGTGAGCGGCCTCGTACTCGTACTTTCCGTCGGGCGAAACCAATACGGAGGTCATCATCGACAGACTGCCGAAAACCGTGCTGACCATATCGCTCATAACGTCGCCGTCGTAGTTTTTCAACGCCCAGATAAATCCGCCGTCACTGCGGATTACTCTCGCGACCGCATCGTCAATCAGCGTGTAGAAGTAATCGACACTCGGATATTTCGCGGCGGTTTCCGCGAAAATGTCGCGGAATGTTCCGTCGTAGATTTTGCTGATTGTATCTTTCGCGGAAAACCACAGCGGTTGTTTTGTGTCCAAAGCGTAATTGAAGCACGCTTCCGCGAACGCGTAAATAGACTTCTCGGTATTGTGAAGCGTCTGGATAACCACGCCGCCCGCGCGTTGCTCTATGTTCTTGTACACGTCGCCGTAGGCGTGACGCGCTACCGTAATAGGCTTAGTCCAGCGTGGAATCGCTGGCGTAACGCAGTCAAGCAGAATCGGAGCGCGGAAAATCGTGCCGTCAAGAGTTCCGCGAATCGTAGCGTTGGGACTTTTCCACTGCTCCTTGAGATTAAACTCCTTAACTTGGGCGGCGTTAGGCGTTATCGTGGCGCACTTGACCGCTACTCCCAACCGCTTTGTAGCGTCCGCCGCGTCAACCGTGACCCGGTCGGAGGTTTTATCGCGCTCAGACAGTCCGAGGTCGAAATACTCCGTTTTCAAATCAACGAACGGCAGTATAAGCTCGTCCTTAATCCACCGCCACATAACGCGAGTCATCTCGTCGCCGTCCATCTCGACAATCGGACTTTTCATCTGTATTTTTGCCATATTTATTTATTCTCCTATTAATCAAATTCATACAGTAATTATAACTCTATTTTGCCAGTCTGTTCTTATAATCATTCATCAGACAACCCGCGAGCAAAATGCGGCATTCGTCCTCCGTCATTTCGTGCAGATGAAGCGTCAGCTTACGCATAACGTCGCACTCCTTGACGTAGGCGGGAATATCGCGAGCGCCATCCTCAATGTACTTGCGGATTCCGGGAATGTACACGGTAGTTCCCTCTGAGAAGTTGCACCACGTATCGCTGTCAACGGTGAACGGAATAATCCCCCAGTTAATCAGGTTGGAGCGGTAACGCTTAGTCGCATACTCAAACGCGATATTCGCCGAGCCTCCCAATACGCGCTGGCAGCTTGCGGCTTGCTCCCTCGCGCTGCCGTCGCCGGGTTTACGCGCGAAAATCCCGCTTGACACCACGCCGTCGGAATCCCTAAGCTCCTTAGCCAGCTTCACGTAGTCAGGACAACGGCGCGACAAAGTAAACTCCGCGAGTTTCAGCGGGTTTGAGCGGTAGGAACTCGTTTCGCCGGACGGAATAAGCTCGTCCGTGGTGGTTACGTCGTCGTGGATTGACGCGCAAATCTCGAACGTAAGCTCCTCCGGCATTTCGGGGAACTCCGGCCAGTCGGTGATGTTCGGACCTGTGATTAACTCGTCGTAGGTTATGCCCGGCGCCGCCGCCGACACTCCGGAATCCGCGCCGACAATCGCGCCGTTGTTCGCGGCGGTCGCGGCGATACTGTGCGCGTCCATAAGCGCGACGAACGCGGATTGACCGTCGCCGGGTTTGCTGCCCTCGCGGTTCGGGAAGTTACGCGTCGCGTGACGGATTGACAGTCCGCCGTCAGGCGGAGTATCGCCCGCACCGAAGCACGGTCCGCAGAACGCGGGTTTTATAGCCGCGCCGAACTTCAGGTACTTCTCCAAAACACCTTTGCGGAGCAAATCAAGCTCAATGTTAATGCTGGCGGGATAGACCGAAAAATCGAACGATTGCGCGACTTTGCCGTCCGGCAAAAGCTCCGACGCTTCGGTGAGCAACTGTGTTAAACCTCCGGAACAACCGACGATGATTCCCTGCTCCGCGTAAACTTTACCGTTTTTGATTTTATTCGTTAAACCGAGCGGTTCAAGATATTTTTCCGGATTTGCGGTAAACTCACGGATTGTAATGGCGTTTGACGGGTGAAACGGCAGCGCAATCATACTCTCTTGCGAGCTTAAATCCATCTCGACATACGCGTCATAACCCGCGTTATCGAGTGGGAAAACTCCGGACTCCCCCCAGTCGGCTTCGCCGACATCTCCCCTCCGAGAGGGGGGCTTTTCGTCCCCCCCCTTCCGAGCGAGGGTTTTTGCGTCCTCCCCCCTCTGTGAGGGGGGTAGGGGGGGAGTAACCCAAATAGAACTCAAACACGACGTTTCGG
>JAISKY010000125.1 GCA_031260745.1 Oscillospiraceae bacterium | reverse complement strand
TGCTTGACAGGCTCACTCATCGCTGCCAAGTCATTCAGATGAGTGGTAACGGCTACCGCGTTGCTCACCGTAAGCAAATTTTCATTCCGAACGACGAGCTCTCCGATTAGATGCCGCGCGTCTCGTTTGCGATTGGCGCTCCCACGCCGCGCTTGTCGCTAACGTGACGCAAGCCCGCTGGGATTTCCTATTCTGAGCTCCTCCGGGCAAAACCTCCGCATTTACTATTTTATTTTCCCTCTAATGTGGTACATTTCTATTTGCCATAACTGGTACATTTCCTCTTGACAGTGACAACAAAAAGAGGTAACAGACAAAATCCGTTGCCTCTTTTTGGGCTTTTTGCATTTTACCGCATTATAACAATGCCAAACGAACCTTTGACAAAGATAAAATACGGCTCGTGGGTTCGGATATTAAGTGTATTGGCGGAGGGTAAGAGATTCGAACTCTTGTGAGGTTGCCCCCAAACGGTTTTCAAGACCGCCCCCTTACGACCACTTGGGTAACCCTCCGCGTTGAAATATTCAATTTCCGACTGTTCTCACATATACGTTGTACTTTGTTACATTCCCTCAATGGGAGCGACGACGACGCGTTGGTTTTCGACGTCTACGAGTTTGACGAACTCCGGGACGTTGGGAATCAGACGCTCGGCGGAGTCTGCTCCGCGCACGACGAACACGTCGGAGGCGGGCAGAGGCAGAATATCCGCGAGTTCGCCAAGCAACGTTCCGCTTTCGTCGAACACCGGAAAACCCAGTACGTCCTGGACGAAAAACGAGCCGTCCTCAAGTTCAAAGTCCGAGCGGTCCGCCAACAAAACTTTACCTTTCAGCCGAATTGCCGCGTCAACTCCGTCAACTCCGTCAAGTTTCATAATTACAAGCCCGCCGTGAACTTTGGCTGATGTGATTTTGTACTCGTCCGAGCCGATAAAAACGCGGCTAAGCTCCGCGAGCGTATCCGGAGAGTCGCTCCACGGCACGACCTTTAGCTCACCCTTTAGTCCGTGAGTATTCACGGCGCGTCCGCACTCAAGAAATTGTTTCACTCGCGCATTATAACATATCTCCGCAAATTTGTCAAGCCCGATTTTATAATCGAGAGCGGCGGCGGAGATTCGTGAAAATAAACAAACTCCGCAAATTTTTGAAAATTGTTCTTGACAAATTAAACAATGCGGTGTATAATGTCATAGGAACGTAAATAAACGTAAATAAACGTAAATAAACGTAAATGGAGATTATTATTATGCGGAAAATATCAGTATTGCTCTTAATCGCGACTTTAGTGACCGTATTCGCGGGTTGTTCAAATTCGTCCGCCGAACCTACGACCGAGCCGAGCGAAACTCCGACCGCGGCTCAAAGCCCGTCGCCGTCGAACGCGCCAACGGAGTCACCCGCGCCGACGCAGTTCGTACGCGAAGAAGTTTCCGAGGACGGCAAACGCGTATTCTACATAGGAGCGTTTTCAAGCGGGAGCGATGAACTCGCGGACGCTTACCACTGGCTTGAAAACGCCGTACAAAGTTTCAGAGCTACAAACAAGGACTACGAAGCGCGGATTATCGACTACGGCGACGCGTCCGTGTCGGAATCGACGTATCGGCTGAACTCGGAGATAATCGCCGGACAAGCTCCGGATATGTTTCTTACGTTCGGTATGCCGGTAGAGCGCTTCGCCGAGTTGGGTGTGTTATACGATATGAGCGACTGGTTTAATCCGGAGGAATATTTCACCGGACCGTTAGAAGCGATGAAAACCGACGGCAAACTTTACGAGGTTTCGCCGGGGATTACGCTTACGACATTTTACGGATTGAGTTCCAACATCGGTACGAGCGGCGAGATGTCGCTTGACGACCTGTACGCGGAGTGGGAGCGTTTCAACGTAAACGGCGATAAGGCGTTTATTATGGGCTTGACCAATAAGCAAATCTGTCTCGCGCTTGCCTCAACCGCGGAACTGCAATTTGTTGACAAAAGCTCGGCGACGTGTAATTTCGACAGTCCGGAGTTTATCAAAATTCTTGAGTTTTGCGCTAAACTACCCGCCGAAGCCGCGCTTACGAGGATTGAGAAAGACCCGTCGTATGGTAACTCTTTACCGCTTTATTATACGAACGCCCTCTCAAAATATCCGGAAGTTCAGTCGCACGTCGGCGTAAAAGAAAACGATTCTTTGCTTGGAGTTTTTTCGACCGCGATGTCGAGGGCTCACGGCACGATATTATTTTACCACAAACTAATGAAAGGACTTTTCCACGGAGAGTCGGTAACTTATGTCGGTATTCCGGGCGCGAACGCGACTTCGTTTAATCTGGAGTTTCCGGTGGCGGTATCGGCGAACTCGCCGAACCTCGAGGGCGCGAGGCAGTTCATTGACAAGCTGTGGTCGCTTAGCTTTATGTCGTTCGGCGGCGGCGACCTTAGAATGATACCGCTGAAACGGGAGATATTGGAGAAAGAGATTAAGAAAGATACGCAAAATGCTAAGGAGCTTTTGAGTTTACTTGAATATGACAAGGAAATAATTGACGACGCAGTTGGTACGCTTAGCCCGCCGGAAATCGCGCCGTATATGAAATCCGATTTAGCGGAATTTCTAAAACTTATCGAAGAAGCAAGTCTGCCTATACACGCTCCGACGCGTCAGTACGGCGACGAGGATTTTTGGAACGTCAATAAGATAATAGCGGAGGAAATCCAGGCGTTTTTCGGTGGAACTCAGGACGCAAAACGTACCGCCGAGCTTATTCAGTCGCGGTATAGTATTTATCTCGCGGAGCAAAATTGAGCGTAAATTAATATCCGCGTTGGTTTACATATTAACATTTGCACAAAGTTATACACATTATGTCTACCATTTCGTGCTTAGAGGAAGCGACGCTACCGCGTTTAGGTCGGTTTTCGCGACGTTTCCCGCGAGAAATTCATAATAACCCTGACACCCAATCATAGCGGCGTTGTCCGCGCACAATTTCAGCGGAGGACGGTACAAAGTAAGTCCGTTATCAAGGCAGGCGATTTCCAAATCGGCTCTGATTCGGCTGTTCGCCGCTACTCCGCCCGCGACCGCTACTTTGCCGTAGCCGAACCGCTTCGCGGCTTCGATGGTACGGGGTATTAGCGCGTCGCTGACCGCTTTGCTGAACGCGGACGCAAGTTCAGCTTTAGCGAGCGTTTCACCTTTTTGCTCCGCGTTATGGACGAGATTCACAACGGTGGTTTTCAGACCGGAGAACGAGCAATCGAACTCCCGCCCCTCAATTTTGGAAACCGGAAGCGTAAACATAGTATCGCTGACCGCGGTCTGCGCGAGTTTATCCAACGGCGGTCCGCCCGGATAGCCAAGCCCCAGAATTCTCGCGACTTTGTCAAAACATTCGCCCGCCGCGTCGTCGCGAGTCGTGCCGATAATCCTGAAATCGGTGTATCCGTCAACGCCCGCGATTAGACTGTGTCCACCGGAAACGACAAGACACAAAAACGGAGGTTCAAGCTCCGGATACGCGATATAGTTCGCCGCGATGTGACCTCTGATATGGTGAACCGGAATCAGCGGTTTGTCAAGTCCGAACGCGGCCGACTTTGCGAAGTTAACTCCGACAAGCAGCGCTCCGATTAGTCCGGGCGCGTAAGTTACCGCGACCGCGTCGATGTCCGATTTGGATATTCCTGCGGTTTTTAACGCGCTGTCCGCGAGATGGTCAACCAGCTCGATGTGTTTACGTGAGGCAATCTCCGGTACAACTCCGCCGTAGATTTTGTGCAGGTCAACCTGTGAGAAAATCTCGTCCGCCAGCGCCGTACGACCGTCCAATGTTACCGCGGCGGCGGTTTCGTCGCACGACGACTCAATTGATAGTATAAGCAATGTTTCCTCCAACATCAGTTAAGAGTTAAAAACTCTTTAGTTCCGCGAAATTTTGACTGCTTTCCTCTATGCGGCAAGCAGTCAAAATAGATTTTTTCAATATTAGAATAATATATCAGTTTAAGCTAATAAATATAATTGATTCGCGTTTCGATACGGACAAAATCCAAGAGCCATAAGGGCTCGCGGATTTTGTCCCTCTCTATTTCTCAGCTGAATCGGCTGAATCAGTTTTTTCGTTCCATTTTAGCGTTACGCTTGAACTCATACATTTTCGCATCGGCAATACTAAGAAGTTCGCTTGCTTCACGGGTTTCTTTCGGCTTTGTCATAATAACACCGTAACTAAGACTGGTATAATACGGAATGTCCGGAGCGTCTGATACCTGTATGACTTTGTTTCTAATATCGTTCAGCATCTTCTCCGCTGTCGCTTCGTCAATGCCCGGCGCGAGAATCATAAACTCGTCGCCGCCCAAACGGCATACGACCGTATCTCCCGGAAAAGACTGGAGCGCTTTGGCAACCGCGAGAATATAGCGGTCGCCCTCGTTGTGTCCGTACTTGTCATTGACATATTTCAGATTGTCCATATCAATGAAACAAATAGTAAAACTTCTTCCGTTCGCAAGCCACTCTTGCAGAGTGTGCATTCCATAGGCGCGGTTAAACAGACCCGTAAGCGCGTCAAAATACGCTACGCCGGTAAGCTCCTCGTTTTGGTCTTTTACTTCTTTTATTTCTTCGATAAGACTTTCGTGATGACGTCTAAGCTGAGCAATCATCGTGTTAAACGACTCCGAAAATTCACCCATAAAGTCAACCCGTTGTTTATAATCGCCCCTGGCGACTTCACGCGCCTGCCACGACAAATGGCGTAACGAAGCGTGAAGCGACTTCAGTTGAGCCGCCATTTCGTTATCCGGCGGAGGAAGTTTACAATCAAGATTACCTTTTGACATTTCAGCGGCCAAAGTACGCATCTCGTTAACACACTCACAATAGTAAACCAAACCCAACCCCAAGTCCTGAAAACTTTCGGGGAGTTCATCGACATTCATTTTTGCCTCAGCGGGATTGTATATAGCAGAGCGTAAATACTCAAACAATATACTGGCAGTTCTGTCCGTTGGTGTGTCCTCCGTTTTGGCTTTTTACATTATGTTTGTCTAAATGAAATCTTTCATTATCTATACTACTTTGCCTTTGAAACGGCAAACGCGGTCGCCGTTAGCCCAGCAGTCTACCTCGCGTATGTCATAGGCTTTTCCGGTATACGCTTCAAGGATACCCGCGATAAAGCCCTCGTCGTAGTTACATACGGTTTCGTTAGTAACAGGCAGTCCGCTGCAATCCAGGTCCTCGCCGACCGTAAGAATTATATCGCCGGTTTCGTGGTCGAACGCTTCCATACGCAGAATTCCGATTCTCAACTTTTGCAGCTTTAACTGCAAATTTGCGACAAATTCGTCGAAGCTGACGGTTAAGTCAAGCATATGTTTCGCGAACTCTGTTCCCGCGAGGAATCCCGCCTGACGGAAATACTCGTTAGCCTGCTCCGAACCCACTTCTTTGGAGAGAACGTCAAGCATCGTGTACTGCATAAGCCTGTACACAAGCACCGGCAT
>JAISKY010000008.1 GCA_031260745.1 Oscillospiraceae bacterium | reverse complement strand
GAAAACCCGCTTTTTGGTAACACGCTATCGCGCGTTCGTTATCCGCGCGTACCGACAGCGTAACGCTGTGCAAATTCAGCGTATCGAAGCCGTAACTAAGTATTAACCCTATCGCCTCCGAACCATAGCCTTTGCCGCGGTGCTCCGGTTCTCCGATAAAAATCCCCAGCCACGCCAACCTGTTAATCCAATAAAAGTCGTGTAAGTCAATATGACCTAACAGCTTGTCGTCCTCGGAGCGTACAATCGCGAAATTGTATGCTTTCGACCTGCGTTCCAAGTCCTCGCGAGTGACTTCGAGGTTGTACGATTTGTTATACGTACCCCACAAGTTACCGACATCAGGGTCGTTTAGCCACTTAGTATAGGTTTCCGCGTCATCGGGGTTAATCGGCGAAAGGTAAACCCGCTCCCCCGTAATTTTCCTGAAGTACCGCATAGTTACGCCCTCCTTAATAATTAACTTGATTTGAAATCATTTATCGGACGGGCGGACATATATGTCCGGCCTTCGTATACCGTTCGCTGTTAATTGTACTCAAATTCCCAGTTGTAGACGCATAGCGTATCGCCGGGCGTCAAACCCATATTTTCAAGACGTTCGTAGACACCGCAACGCCTAAGCGTCCTGTCAAAGTAAGCTCTGCCCTCCGGGTCGGTAAGGTTGACGCGGTCAAGCAAACGCTCCAGCCACGCGCCCTCGATGCTGTACTCGCCGTCCTCGCCGGACAGAGTAAGGTCGTCGGCAGTGTCGGTAAATTGCTCCGGCTCGACGTATTCAGGCTCGTAACGCTGAATCGGCGGCAGCTTTGACAACGCCTCCGCGACGGTAAGCATAAGCTCGCGAACTCCGTCGTTAGTAGCCGCGCTTACCGGAGTTCCTCCGGTGGGCGGCAAATCGTCAAGCAAATCCGTCTTGTTCAGCACTACTATTTGCGGACGCTCGGCAAGTTCCGAGTTGAACTTTTCCAACTCGCGGTTTATTAACTCAATATCTGTTTTAAGCGTTTCGCTTGTCGCGTCCGCGACGTGTAACAGCAGACGGCAACGCTCTATGTGACGCAGGAACTCGTGACCCAGACCCGCGCCGTCGGACGCGTTCTCAATCAGTCCGGGAATGTCGGCAAGCACGAACGAAGGGTAATTCTCGCCAAGCTCAACAACGCCGAGGTTTGGCGACAGCGTAGTAAACGGATAGTCGGCGATTTTCGGACGCGCTCTGGTTGCCGCCGCCAGTAAACTCGATTTTCCGGCGTTCGGAAGTCCGATTAACCCGACGTCCGCAAGCAGTTTAAGCTCAAGCGTTACCGTTCTGGATTGTCCCTTACCGCCGGGCTTAGCGAAGCGCGGAGCCTGACGCGTCGGGGTCGCGAATTTGCGGTTGCCGCGACCGCCGCGACCGCCGCGGGCAATCGTGAACGGCGCGCCGTCGGACATATCGTGGATAATCGCCTCGGTTTCCTTATCGCGCACGATTGTGCCAAACGGAACTCGGAGCGTAGCGGCTTCGCCGTCCTTACCCGACCGGTTACGTCCGGAACCGTCCGCGCCGCTGACGGCGGTGAATTTGTGTTTGTAGCGGAAATCACTTAGCGTTGACAGGTTGTTGTCCGCTACAAGGATAATGTCGCCGCCTTTGCCGCCGTCGCCGCCGTCCGGGCCTCCGGCGGGAACGTATTTCTCGCGCCGGAACGAAACGGCTCCGTTACCGCCGTCGCCCGCCGCTACCAGAATTGTTGCGTAGTCTATAAAACTATTCATAACACCTCAAGTCAAATAAGAGATTAGAGAGCAGAAATAGTTAATCTTTAACTCTCGTTCGTCGTTATCTCTGCTCTAATTTCGAGTGGGAGCCATAAGCCGGGTTCTGTTCTGACGGTCATCTATCTAGGCTTAGCGTCGCCGCAAAGCTCAAGCCGAAAAAGGGAGCGGACGGGCCGCCCAATGCCCCCATCGTTGCTGCGGATAGAGTTTACAGCGCGGGTACGTTTGACCGCCCCGCGGGTGAGCTTTTACCTCACCTTTCCACCATCACCGGGTTTTCGCAAGCCCGGCAGTCTATTTCTGTTGCACTTGTCCTGACGTCGCCGTCGGCGGGCGTTACCCGCTATCCTTGCCCTAAGCAGCCCGGACTTTCCTCACGTACGCGTACGCGTACCCGTGACCGTCCGCTCCCCTCGAATATATTATTATACTTGATACTATTAAATTTGTCAACAACATTTTTTAGTGTGACACATCGGGCGGGTCAATCGCGAATTTTTCCGCGGATATTTTTTTATTTAATCATATTAAAATGCAAAAAAGTGTTGCAATTCATCATAAAGTGTGTTATAGTGACATAATAACGGTATTATGTCACCGTTTATGCCAAGAAAGGGGCCGATAATTGATGGAAAACAGTCCCGAAAAATGGTCCGGGCTTGAGGAAGTTGCCGATTACATCGGCGTTAACAAGGATACTGTCCGAAACTGGATTAAAAAGAACGAAATTCCCGCTCATAAAATCGGAAGGCTTTGGAAATTCAAATTTTCCGAGATTGACGAGTGGGTAAAAAGCGGGAAAAGCGCGATTAAATAAGCGTCGGGTAACCGGGCGCGAAGTTATGCGAGCGTCCGGTTACTTTAGATATTCCGATAGGGGGGATTAGATTGATTTTGCAGACAGGTTCGCTCCTGACGTCGCGCGGGGGAACCAGTTATAAGGTTCTGCGGTTGTTAGGTTCGGGCGCTCAGGGAGAGATATACGAAGCGGAGCGTGACTCCGAGCGCGTCGCCGTAAAGTGGTATTTTCCGCAAATGGCGTCTACGCGTCAGAAATCAATTCTTGAGAACTTAATCGCAAACGGAGTGCCGGACGCGTCGTTTATTTGGCCGGAGGACATCGTATCTATGGGCGGAGGCAATCCGTTCGGGTACGTTATGGAGCTTATGCCAAGCTCGTACAAGGGCATCGTCGATTTGTTGCAGCGAGCGGCGGAACCTACGTTTTCGGCGCTGTGCAAAGCCGCGTTTAACCTTACGCGGGGATTCCAAAAACTTCACGCGCTTGGTTACAGCTACCGCGATATTTCGTTCGGTAACGTATTCTTCAATCCGGACAACGGTGACGTCTTGATTTGCGACAATGACAATGTTTCCGCGAACGGCGCGGACGACACGGTTATTTCCGGTACGCCGAGATTTATGGCTCCGGAGATTATCACGGGCAAAGCGAAGCCGTCCAGAAATACGGATTTATTCTCGCTCGCGGTACTGCTGTTTTATATGTTTATGATTCACCACCCGTTGGAGGGCGCGAAAGAAGCGGGCATAAAGTGCCTTGACACAAACGCGATGAATATGTTGTTCGGCACTGACCCTGTGTTTATATTTGACCCAAACGACGTCAGCAACCGCCCCGTGGAGGGCTATCAGGATAACGCGATTATATACTGGGGATTGTATCCGCAAAAGCTCAGGGATTTGTTTACCGCGTCGTTTACCGTCGGACTGGACACGCCTAACCGCAGAGTTACGGAAACTCAGTGGCTTGACGCGTTTACGAACCTAATTACGGGAATATTCCACTGCCCGCGTTGCGGCGCGGAAATATTCTTCGACGAAACTAGGAAAACTCACACGTGTTGGGGTTGCGGAGCGGACGCCGCC
>JAISKY010000007.1 GCA_031260745.1 Oscillospiraceae bacterium | reverse complement strand
AAAGGCGCCTAAAGGTATATGCGGAGCCGACGCGCACGCGATTGCCGCGCGTAACTACTTACGCGCTATTTGCGCGGGTACTTCGTCGCACTCCGACCACGCCCGCGAAATTTTACACGTACTTCACGAGGCAAAGCCGGAAGGTCCGTATACGGTACGCGACGAGCAAAAACTTGTCAGACTTGCGACCGAGTGGGGAGTTCCCGTTGTAGGACGCGACATTTATGACGTCGCTCACGAAGTCGCTGAAAAAGGGCTTGAGGAATTCGGAAAGAGCTTCGGCGAAATGAGATTCCCGTCACGCGCGATTGAATCTCAACAGGAAATCTGGCGTAAAGAGGGGCTATGGCCCAGAGCGATTGACCGCGAAGTCGTTACCGCGATGCACATGACGCACATGGGTAACAGCGCGGAGCCGGAGGCTTTGATTCGTCAGGGTCTGCGTACCGCTATTTCCAACGGTTGGGGCGGCTCTATGTTAGGCACCGAAGTTACGGACATTCTGTTCGGAACTCCTACGGTGTGGGAAACCGAGGGTAATCTCGGCGTACTTGAAAAAGATATGGTTAACCTTGTCGTTCACGGTCACGACCCGGTATTCTCAGAGGCCATCGTAACCGCCGCCGAAACCAAGGAAATCATTGACTACTACAAAGCTAAGGGAATCAAGGGGCTGAACGTCGTAGGTCTGTGCTGTACGGCAAACGAAATCGCGATGCGTCACGGCGTGCGTATGGTCGGAAACTTCCTCCAGCAGGAAAACGCGATTCTGACCGGAGCGGTAGAGATGATGTGCGTTGATATTCAGTGTATTTTCCCGGCGCTGCCGCAGCTCGCGCAGTGTTTCCACACGAAGTTTGTCACCACGTCGCCTATTGCGCGTATTCCGGGAGCGGAATATGTGGAGTTCAATCCGCATACGGCGATTGAGCAGGCGAAAGTTCTGGTTAAACAGGCAATCGACAACTACGAGAACCGCGACGAGGGTAAAGTGTGGATTCCCGAGTCGAAAGAAACCGCTACTGTCGGTTATCCGACGGAGCAAATCATCAAGCACCTTGACACAATCACCAACAGTCACGTAGACGAGATTGGCAGTTACCGCCCCGCGGTAGACGCGATTAAATCTGGAGTGCTTCGCGGTGCCGTCGCTATCGTCGGCTGTAATAACCCGCGCGTACGACCGGACTTCTCGCACTACGAAATAATCACGAAGCTGTTGCAGAACGACATTTTAGTCGTTGCGACAGGTTGCGCGGCTCAACTTGCGACTAAGACCGGATTAATGAATAAAGACGCGAAATACCTGTGCGGAGACGGACTTCGCCGCGTGTGCGACCTGATGGATATTCCTCCGGTACTGCACATGGGCGCGTGCGTAGACATAAGCCGTATGATGTTACTCGCGAACGGTATCGCCCGCGACTGGGGCGTAACGCTGCCTGAAATCCCCGTAGTAGGCTGCGCGCCGGAGTGGATGAGCGAGAAAGCCGTTTCAATCGCGAACTACGTCGTATCTACCGGACTTGACGTTTATCTGGGCATCGAGCCGCAGGTTAACGGTTCAGACCAGATGATGGAGTGGATTACCGAAGGTACGCGTAAGCTGACCGGCGGCGGATTCATAATTAACACAAATCCGGACGAGCTTGTTAAGAATATACTTGACGGCATTGAAGCCAAGCGCGACGCGCTGGGCATATAAAAACCAATTTATAATATAGGGGCGGACTTTAGTGTCCGCCCTCCGGAAAGCAAGCGTCCAATATGGAGGTTATCAGTGAAGATTGCGGTAACGGGCAAAGGCGGAGTCGGTAAAACGACTGTCGCGGCGATACTGGCAAGACTATACGCGGACGAGGGCAAATCGGTGGTTGCCGCCGACGTAGACCCCGACGCGAACTTAGGGTTGGCGTTAGGCTTTTCCACGGAGGAGCTTAACTCAATCACGCCCATTTCCAAAATGAAAGAACTGATTAACGAGCGTACCGGCGCCGACGATACCGGAATCGGCAAGTTTTTCAAAATAAACCCGAAAGTTGACGATATTCCGGAGCGGTTCGCTAAGGAACATAACGGCGTTAAACTTTTGGTACTCGGTACTGTCGATACGGGAGGTTCGGGTTGCGTATGCCCTGAACACGTACTGCTAAAGCGTCTGTTAAGCCACCTCGCGCTGCAAGAGGACGACGTGGTGATAATGGATATGGAGGCGGGGCTGGAACACTTAGGGCGCGGAACGACCTCCTTTATGGACAGGTTTATCGTTGTCATTGAGCCGGGCGCGAGAAGCGTACAGACATACAACAACGTAAAGCGTCTTGCCTTGGACTTGGGAATCACGAAAGTTGACGCGGTAGCGAACAAAGTTCGCAACGCCGAGGACGAAGCGTTTGTTAGGGAGAACATTCCGGATTTGCTGGGCGTAATTCCGTATTCAAGCGGAGTAATAGACGCGGACAGGCAGGGGAAATCTCCGTTTGATTTCGATAATGCCGTCGTTGACGAAGTACGCAAAATAAAAGCTAAAATTGACAGCTGAAAACCCATGTATCAAAGGAGGTATACAAAATGTATGCAGCTACTGTTGCGGAGGTTGAAGAGATGACGAATAAACAGCATTATGACCAAATGATTGCTATCGGAGCCAGTTTCGCCATCAGCCCCGAATACGGGGAAACGGTCTTGATGAAACTTCTTCCGGAAGAAGAAAGGGAAGCATATCAAGATATTCTAAAACAAGCAAAGGAAACTCGGGCTAAAATAAGACGTTCCGAGGAGGAGAATTGAAAATGGAAACTAAAAAGAAACTGTTCGACCGGGTTTTTGACGGTTCAGACGAAATGTTTGCCTGGGCTGAAAAGTCAATCGCGGAGGTCTCCGCGAAGTTTGACGATTCCACCGCGGTCGCGTATCCGAATACAGCTTATTATCTTGGCTGTCTATACGCGATGACCGGAAAGAGAAATCAAACTTTGGGCGAACTAAAAGAAAGCCTTGCGTGGTGTAAATCGCAAATGACGAAAAAGCCGCGGCTTGGCGACGCGTTCGCGTCGGGAATCGGAACGGCGTGCGCCGCGGAGATTATCGAGGCGTGCAAGTACATCGGAAACACTCAGCCGTACGAGGCTCCGTACTTAGGACACATGAGTGACGCGGAAGTCCGCGAGCTTGGCGTTCCGCTTGTTACGGGTGACATTCCGGGATTCGTCGTACTTATCGGCGGCGCTCCGACTGACGAGCAAGCCGTCGAGATTATCAAAAACTATCAGAG
>JAISKY010000003.1 GCA_031260745.1 Oscillospiraceae bacterium | reverse complement strand
GTTGGTTCGGGCGTCGGCTCCGGAGTAGGCGCGGGCGTAGGCGTAGGCGCGTCCGTCGGCTCTATTATCGTACCGGGGTTAGCTGACGGCGGCGGAGTGAAAATCGGCTCGCTCGTCGGTTCAACCGTCGGAGTAGGTTCGTCTGGATTTTCGCTCGGAATCGGAGTTTCAATTGGCAACGGCGGAGCGGAAACCGAACCGTCCGTTACGTAATACGCCAATTCGCCTACCGGCACGAGGATAACCGCTTTATGCCCTTTGTATCGGCTTGTAGCTTCGGTTTTACGGCTAAGTTCCGTACCGTCTGCGGCGTACACCGTGCGGAAAGTTTTAATAATGCTTCCGTCCGAACCTCTGGTTTTAACTTTCGTTTCGCCCGGCGCTACGCCGGCGTCCTCAACGTATGTCGTATCAAACGGTACGCTGCCAAGGTAGTCGTACGTCATTTTAACGTAAGTATCGTCGGACTTAGTACCCATTAACTGCACGTTTAGATTATCGCCGTCACGCCAAGAAATAATCTTCAGCGGGTATTCCGTATTGTTTTTGAAGCGGAAATTCGGACCGCCCCAACTGACTGTCGCGTCCATTCCGAGCGGTACGTACGACGGAGCGAACATGTGCGCGGTACGTTCGACAATCTCAAGGTTTGCCATAAGAGTACAGTAGTAAATCGTAGAGGACACCTGACAGATTCCGCCGCCGATTTCGTCTACCGTTTCACCGTTGACGTAGGCGGGAGCCATTCCGTAGCCCTTATCGCGGGTTCGCTCACCTACTGTTTCGTTATAACTGAACACATCGCCCGGTAATAGCACGAGTTCCGATATGGCTTTTGCCGCAAGCTCAACATTATTTGAGCGCGTAGCGTTCTTAGCAAGCGTAGTGGTTTTTTCCGCAAGTATATCGCGGAATAATAAGCCCTCAAGCTCGGCTCTCGTATATTCCGGCTCAATGGCAATCAGCGGAATTACGACTTTCTCACCGTAATCAGCGGAATCCAACGCGCGTTGAGCTTTATCCTGGTCGAATGTTATGCCCTGAACTTCCTCAATAATATTATACGAATTGTCATAACTCGCGCTTTCCGGAGCGCGGTAAATCATACGCATTATATCGCTTAAATCAACCTCTTTCGGGTCGCTCGTAAACGGCTGATATTCGATTACGTTGTAGTTATGCTCTTGGAACGCGGTTTCTACTAATTTGTAAATCTCGTCAATGTCAACGAGAACGCCGCTTGCGCCTTTGATAATCGTAACGGAATCGTCTGTGATGTTAAGAGTATTCTCCATAATATCGCGGTTGACTTCCGCGGAAACTTCCTCAATTCGGCTCATCACCGCTGCTTTGTCAATTTCCATTTCTTTGGTCAAATCCAAGTCAACGTCTTTAGGGAAGATAACGCACGAGATATAGTCGGCGGCGTTAGCGAAAAAGTTACCGCCGCGTCCGTAGGCGTAAAGTCTGTCCGCCGTATCGTTTGGATTACCGTATAAGCCGGCTTCCTTGCCCTCAACTCTAAGCTGCTGACCGGCGGGAAATTCCACCGTTACCGCCGCGTCGCGGTACGCGCTGTATGTCGGAGAGCTTTCCAAAGCGGTTACTGCTTGTTCAACGGAATAGCCGCCGAATTTAATCCCGTACGCGGAGATGTTCGGATAAATCGCGGTACTGTTCTGAGCCGTTATTCCGGCATAGCCAAACAAACCTCCGGCAACCACCACTAATAAAAGCAGGGTAATAAAAACCGGAGCGGCGCTCTTTTTTCCGCTTTTTTTATTGAGCGGAGCCGGAGCGGGAGGCGCAGGCTCACGCCGTTTCGGCGCGGGAGTTACGTTTGGCTTAGGCGAGGGCGCGGGACTGCGTACCGCCTGCGCGCCGCGAACCGCTGACGCCGAGCTTCTTGAAGCCGGCGGCGCGTTCCTTGTTGATTTTGAGCTTATTAGTTTCATCTTATCCCTTTATTATGTCAGTTAACTTTTCTTACAATAGCTATCGGAGTTTGCTGGTCCTCTTGCGCGAGCGGATTGTCGCCGAAAACCTGTTGGGCGAACTTATCCGGTAGTCCTTTCCGGTTTTTTCCCAGTACGTTAACGCCTAAATCGTTAGCGTCGATTACTACGACGTCGTGACCGATATGTTTCGCTAATCGCTCCGCGACTTCGTTCGGTTTATCCGGCGCCATCTTCGCGTAAGTGTTATACGGCGGCAAAGTGTACTCGCACGGACCGTCGATTGCTCTGGCTTTCATTCCGCAAATACGGTAAAACAAACCTTTTACGCGGAACAACTTTCCAACCGCCGCGACCGCTGCCGCGAATATTATCTTTATACGTCCGACCTCGCGAATACAAAGCTCCATCGTCGCGTGAGAACCGATTCCGATACCGTGTTCCGATTTGTGGACGAACTTTGTCAGGAACTTCGCGAGCCTCGATATTTTTATCTCGGAAACCGGAAACGCTCTGCCCTGGCTAATCGCGACGATTTTCTCTGAAATCAGTATAGTATCGTCGTTCGCGAGATATTCCCTTACGTATTTATCCAGCGCGTCCTCCAGCGAGTCGCCGCTCATAATAACGTGGGTCTTAATCGGGTATCTCGCGTATACTCCGAAATCTGTTTCGATAGTTAAATTTTTGCCCTTATTAGGCTCAATATCTGCCGGCATTTGAACTCCTTTACAGTTGAGGCATTTTAGAAACGTGAATTGCGTTACTTTTCGATATTAGCGTAACCGACACGGTTTTAGTATGACCTTAACTATTAATTTCACTATAACATAATACGGCATTCTTGTCAACAACAAAATTATTTCAAACTAAAAATTATATATGACAAAGTTCAAATAATTCTGACTATTTTGTAATTATCTTCCGTTATACTTTGTCATTTAGTTGAACAGCGTGCCGTAGTAGTCGCTTTCGCGCCACGGAGTGCCTACCTGGAATTTGCGTTCTGCCTGAGCGTCAAGAAGCTCCCCGATTAGCCTGTTCGAGAGTAAAAACCCTTTAGCGGTAAAGCTATAGCGATTGTCGCGCTTTTGAGCGAACCCCATTTTTATGTAGCTCTCCAGCATTTGCTCCAGCGGCGCGAACCCTCCGCGGTAGACAAGCTCGTATTCCTCGCGGGAAACGCCGTAGTTAGTACGCATACCGAGCATAATGTACTCCGCCGCGTTTTCGTAGGGCGTCAAAGTTTCGGTTTCCTCCGCGATTGTTATTCCGGCGCCGGAGTTAACCGCTTTGATGTACTCCTTGGGGTCGCGCAGATATGTATATCGCATACCGCCCAGATATGACGACGCCGAACATCCGAATCCGCAGTATTCGTTCAGCCGCCAGTATTTCAGGTTGTGTTTGGACTCCTTGCCGCGCATCGCGAAGTTTGAGATTTCATATTGCTGATAGCCCGCGTCGGCGATTGTGTCGGCGGCGTAAAGGTACATATCAGCCTGAGCGTCGTCGTTGGGAATATCCTGCGAATTTCTAAGCCGCCACAGCGGAGTATTCTCCTCAATCGTCAGCCCGTACGCGGAAATATGCTCCGGCGTAGTCCTAAGCGCGCGGTTAAGGGTTTCCGCCCATTCCTCGCGGCTTTGTCCGGGCAACCCGTAAATCAGGTCAAGGCTGAGGTTGTCGAAGCCTGACTCGCGAACCCGGTCAATCGCGTCAAGCGCCTCCTCCGCAGTGTGAATACGCCCTACGCGCTTCAGAGTAATATCGTCGAGCGACTGCACTCCCAGCGAAAGGCGGTTAAAGCCCGCTCTGCGTAAACGGTAAAGTTCGTTAACGTCAACACTTTCTGGGTTTGCTTCAAGCGTAACTTCGGCGGTACGCAACACCTTTAGGTGGCTTTTAAGCGCGTCAAAAAGAGCGATAAGGCGGCTTGCGCCATAGTGCGTCGGAGTACCTCCGCCGAAATACACCGTATCGACGTAATAACCCGCAAGCCGCGGCGCGAACTCCTTAACGTGGCGAATTACCGCGTTCTGGTAATCCTGCGCTAACTCGTCGCGTCCCGCGTACGAACAAAAATCGCAGTAATCGCACTTCGACCTGCAAAATGGTATATGTATGTAAATTCCAATAGTTTTCATATTTTTATTCTACCACAGAACCGCTAATTTGTCAATTACATATTTTGGCGGCGGCGTCACTCAGATAAACGCCAAGTTGCCTGACAACTTAACGATTTCGGAGGTAAAATTACCCGAATTTTGTTTGTCGTAACGTACGACTTAGACGACGTCACATTTTTCGCTTGCAACCGCGCTTTAGCTATGTTATAATAGGGAGTAATGACAAATGGTTAATGATAAATAATCCCATCGGGCGGTTAATCGTTAATACTAATCATTAATTACTAAACAGGAGAGTTTTTTATGCAAACAGAGCTTGTAACCGCGCTTATCGAGGTCAAAATCAACCCTCAGCGCGATATGGGGTTTGACCGTATCGCGGAGCGCATATACCAATACGAGGAAGTCAACAGCGTCTATCTTATGTCCGGCGCGTATGACCTGTGCGTACTTATTGACGGTAAAACTATGCAGGAGGTCGCGTCGTTTGTATTCGCGCGATTAGCTACAATCGACGGCGTTAACGGAACCGCTACGCACTTTATTCTCAAGAAATATAAAGAAAACGGCGTTATCCTGAATCCGCCGCCTGAACAGCCGGAAAGGGGCTTATTCGTCTGATGAACTACGAATCTATCTTATCAGAGCGCGTCAATTCGCTTAAACCCTCCGGAATCCGCAAGTTCTTCGACTTGCTGGAGCAAATGCCGGACGCGATTTCGCTGTCAATCGGCGAGCCTGATTTTCAAACTCCGTGGCATATACGCGACGCGGGTATTTACTCGCTTGAAAAGGGTTGGACTAAATACACCGGCAACGCCGGACTGCTTAGTCTGCGTACGGAGATTTCCGCGTACCTTAAACGCCGCTTCGCGCTGGAGTACGATCCCGTTACGGAACTGCTCGTAACCGTCGGCGGCAGCGAAGCGATTGACCTTACCATCAGAGCGTTCGTCAACACCGGCGATGAGGTTATTATTCCCAGACCGTCGTTTGTATGCTACGAGCCTTTAACGGCTATGGCGGGCGGAGTTCCCGTTCAGATAGCCACAAAAGCGGAAAACGAGTTCCGGCTAACCGCTGAGGAGCTTAAAGCGGCGATTACTCCGCGCACGAAACTTCTGATACTTCCGTATCCGTGCAATCCTACGGGGGCAATTTTGCGCCGTCAGGACTTAGTTGCGCTTGCGGAGGTTCTACGCGGTACTGATATTATGGTACTCTCCGACGAAATCTA
>JAISKY010000283.1 GCA_031260745.1 Oscillospiraceae bacterium | reverse complement strand
TCTTTAGCTTTGCTGTTCAAATCTTCGCGTAAGGCAAGCTCCGACATTCCGATTACCGCGTTCATCGGAGTACGTATCTCGTGCGACATCTTTGCCAAAAACATACTTTTTGCCTGATTAGCGCGCTCCGCCGCATCTTTAGCCTTCAAAATGTCCGTGACGTCGGAGGTCGTAATAACAAAGCCGATTCGATTGCCATCGTTATCGGTGAAGTAGTTCGCCGACCCTCTGAAATACTGCTGAGTTTCAGGGATAAACATCGTTTCCGCCTCGTATCCCTCAATCAAAGCGGATACAGGGTCATACTCTGTCTGAGTCGGATAAATAGCGACGTCGCCGTAGTTTTTGCCTATTACGTCGTCAAATTCTCTGTGAACAAGCTCCAACCCGTACTTATTCATATATACGATGTTCATATCATTGTCAACTATTGTCATCGGAGTATTTACGCTATTGTCAACGCTGTCCGCCATATCATCGAACGCTTTCGCGAGCGTACCAAATTCGTCTGTACTTTGAGGTTCAAACCGGAATTGCCGTTCTCCGCCGCGAATCTTGTTCACGCCGTCAATAAGCCACGTAATGTTTCCGGTCAGGTATGACGCCATCCAAATCGCGATAAGCACCACAAGGATAATAAGTACTACGGTAATCACAACCAGATGCCAAAGCGTATCCGACAGATTCACGCTGATTGTTTCGGTAAGCGCGGCTTCGGTAGCTTTCGCGGGCTTCGTAAAGTCGTCAAGCCCCGCTCCGATTGCTACGAATCCGAACCCTACTCGCGACCACCCGTTAGCCTCCGACGGCGCGTAACGTCCGGTGTAGTAAGGAATCGCGGCGGCGGTATTCAGCTTGTAAACTCCGCTCCATAATATGTAAAGACTTCCGGAACCGCCGCGCCTTGTCAGGTCAAGCCAGCCGGTGCATTGCGGAGCGTTATTCAAATAACGCCCGTCCAGTCCGACATATCCGAGCCTGGTAAGCTCCGGCGCGATAGTATGGTCAGGGTCCGGACCGTTATCCGTATTCGTTCGGGCTTGGTTAGCGAAAGTCGGCATTCCTTTTATCAGGTCGTACACCGGTTCACCCTCAAGCGGAGCGTTAATCAGCCGATTCCAGTTACGTTCAAGCGTTTCGACCCGCTCCTGCGGAGTAAACGCTTCAATGTCCGCGTCGCTAAGTCCGCACCTGTGAAGCAACTCGTTAAACTCCGAAACCGTAAGCCACGGAATTTGAGGATTTCCGGTTTCGGGATTGTAGCCGACAATGGAGTTATGGCGAGGGTGCGCTATGCTACGGCATTGGTAATCCCAAATAAACGAGTAATTGCCGTCGTATGCGCTGGGTAGCTCCGTATAGCGTTCTCCCATCGGAGTTTTGTGGTCTACAAATTCCATTATGTGGTCGTGGTCCAACGCAAGCGTTACATATCCAATCTTTTCGCCGTCAACATATACGGGCGACGCCCACCGCACAATGCCCTCAAAACGCTCGCCTTTAGGGTTCTCCATTCCCGCGTACGCCTGAGCTTCAGGGTTGTACTCAATGTCATAGCCTCTGGTTTTCGCGTTCTCAGCGACAATTGACGGGGTATACATACCGACGTAGTTAGAGCCGACATACGCGCCGATTACGTCCGAAACGTAAATGTCGTTGCCCTCAACATTTGTAAGGTTTTGCAAAGCCGGCCAATAGCTTTCCGCTCTGATAAACGTATTGCGGTAGTCCGATATGTCTTTCAAATCTCCGGTTACGAACCAGTCTTTGTATTTGTCTTTCCTGGAGCCTTCCATATCTGTGGTGCTGATTTTAACCAGTTCTTTTCCGTCAAGCCCGATAAAGGTAACTTCGTCGTAAAGCGGCGAATCTTCGTACGTGAATCCGGTCGCGGCGCGCGGGCTGAACGTAGCGCCGTCGTGTTCGTCCTCGTTCTGCGAATTGGTTGACTCGCCCACGGTCGCGGTGCGGTCAACGGAATAGTTGCCGTTAGCGTCTATCGGAACGCCGTATGTGACTACGCTGTCGTCAAACACAGCCTGCCACGAGGTTCCGTCCGCCGAAAGTTCATACTTGCCGGGAACGATAAGCCGACCCGACCTGTTCCTGACAAATCCGGCTAATCCGTCCGTGATTATCTGAAGATTTTCCTCGCTAAGTTCTCCGTCCGAAGCGCATAATCTGACGACCTCCGCCATGTGTCTTACGTCCATATCGCGGCGATACAAAAAGTCCGCGACCAACTGAGCGGTATCCGTAGACATACGTTCAATATTCTCTACCGCGGACGCGTTTAACGCTTGGGTTGTATCATTTGTAGAAAGAGTTTTAAGCGCGTCGCCAAGCGTGACCATCTGCTGCCACGCGATAACCACAAGTATAATCAGCGGAATAATCTTTACAAATAAAAAGATTAACAGCAATTTTGTCTTTAGACTGAATTGAAACCGATTCATTAGCTTTAGCATTGCTTTTTCAACCAGCCCGAATATCTTTTTCATACTAATATAACCTTTCGTTATATACACGATTGAACACCGGAATTTCGCTTTCCCGGCAAAAATTTATTTAACTTTAATTATACACCAAAGGCTCTATAATTTCAAGCGTTTTATTTCAATTCAAGTATTAATTTTCCGCTCCGAATCTATAAGTCTGCCGGATTATTTCCGTTATTGGGTATTTGTTCTTGATTTCTTAACAATTCTATGGTAGTATGTAATTGAAAGAGGGTGACACTAATGAGAAAATTCAAGATAATGTCAATACTTACGGCGGGCGTATGCGGCGCGGCGATACTCGCGGGGTGCGTAACCAAACCCGCAAACACAGACACGAACGGAACTCCGTTTACCGTCAGCGAGGTCAGCGCGAAGGAGCTTCAAGCTCCGCAATACGCTCAATCCATCGCGGCGGAGCAAGTCGCGGCGGGCGCGAACGATTTCGCGTTCCGACTAAGCGCGGCGCTTTCGGCGGAATATACCGGAGAGAATTTCGTATGTTCCCCGTACTCGGTGTGGCTGCCGCTTGCGGCTCTGCTTAACGCGACTAATGACGCAAGTAAACCCGCGCTTCTCGAAGCGTTAGGCGCGGCGGGAATCAGCGCGGAGAACGTCAACAAAGCCGCCTCGCGTATGCTGTACGACCTGACCAGATTGCGCGACAAGGAAAACGAACAGTACGACGAGAATTTCAAGTACCGTAATCCGCTTCAAATCGCCAAC
>JAISKY010000178.1 GCA_031260745.1 Oscillospiraceae bacterium | reverse complement strand
CACCGGCTTAGTACGATTCGCAACGCGGACTTGATTTTGTGTATGAAAGACGGCGACATCGTTGAGCAGGGCAATCACGAGGAACTAATGCAAAAGGGCGGATTCTACGCTCAACTGTATAACTCGCAGTTTGAAAAAGTATCGTAGACCGCGCGTAAATGATGTAAGGGTACGGTATACCGTACCCCTACGGATACAAGACATTCGGAGGATATATGTCGTTTTCACGGCTGCAAAAACTGATTGACGCTAAAAACGCGCCAATATGCGCGGGGCTTGACCCTAGAGCGTCTATGCTGAACGGCGGCGAATCGCTGTTCGATTTCAATAAGCGTGTGATTGACGCGGTTTACGATATTGTTCCGAGTGTAAAACCGCAGTCGGCGTTTTTCGAGGCGTTTGGGCTAGGCGGACTGGAGTCGCTTAGCAAGACGATTAAATATGCGCGTCAAAAAGGTCTGTACGTAATCCTTGACGCGAAGCGCGGCGATATTGGCTCCACCGCCGAAGCGTACGCCGAAGCGTATTTCTCAAGCGGTAGCGACTTTGAGTGCGACGCGTTGACTGTTAACGCGTATTTAGGCTCGGACGGAATCAAGCCGTTTTTGGAGCTTGCGAAAATAAACGACAAAGCTATATTCGCGTTGGTGAAAACCTCCAATCCGTCGTCGGGCGAGGTTCAGGATTTACTTACGGACAGCGGAGAATCCGTTTACGTTAGCGTCGCGAAAACGCTTGACGCGCTTGATGACTCGGAACATTTGGGATTCGTAGTCGGCGCGACTTATCCGGAGCAACTGAAGGAGCTTAGGTTAAAATTCCCAACTACGTTTTTTCTTGTGCCGGGTTACGGCGCGCAGGGCGGAACGGCTAAGGATATTGCGGCGGCGTTTAACGCGGACGGCGGCGGGGTGGTCGTTAACAATTCGCGCGGAATAATCGCGGCGGCTGACCCAAGAAAAGCCGCTCAGGATATGATAGAAGCATTTAGGGGGATTAAGTAAATGTCTACAGTAAAATTAGGGCGAACCGGGATAGTTTCGGATAAGAACGCGTTCGGAGCGTTGCCGATTCAGCGCGTTGACGCGGCGTACGCGGGTAAACTGCTTAGGAAAGCGTATGACGCGGGTTGGACATACTTTGATACCGCTAGAGGGTACAGCGACAGCGAGGAAAAAATCGGGCTTGCGATGTCCGATATTCGCGATAAGATTGTAATCGCGACTAAAACGATGTCGTTTGACGCCGACGGATTTTGGGAGCAACTGCACACGAGCCTGAAAAAGCTGAAAACCGATTACATTGACGTTTACCAGTTCCACAATCCCGGCTACGTGCCGCGTCCGGGCGACAGCCACGGGCTGTACGACGCTATGCTGAAAGCGAAAGAGCAGGGTAAAGTCCGCTATATCGGAATTACGAACCATAGGCTGCCGGTCGCGGAGGAAGCGGTACGCTCCGGATTGTACGATACTCTGCAATTTCCGTTCAGTTACCTCGCGGGCGATAAAGATTTAGCGTTAGTAAAACTGTGCGAGGAGCTTGGCGTTGGATTCGTATGTATGAAAGCGCTTTCGGGCGGGTTGATTACAAGCGGCGCGGCGGCGTACGCGTGGCTGAACACCGTGCCTAACGCGCTGCCGATTTGGGGCGTTCAGCGCGAGAGCGAGCTTGATGAGTTTATCTCGTTTTCCTCAACGCCGCCGACACTGACCGGAGAGATTGAGCAAACGATAGCTCGCGACCGTAAGGAGCTTGCCGGCGAGTTCTGCCGCGGCTGCGGGTACTGTATGCCGGGCTGTCCGGCTCAGATTCAGGTCGCTACGGCGGCGCGAATGATTCAGCTTATCCGGCGCAGCCCAAGCGCGGGTCATCTTTCGGAGCAGGGCAAGCGTATGATGCGGCAGGTTAACGAGTGCGTTGACTGCGGACAGTGTAAGCAAGCGTGTCCGTACGGATTGGATACTCCGACGCTGCTGAGAAAAAACCTGAAAGACTTTGAAGCTATTGTCGCGGGAAAAGTGACGATATGACGTAATAATTTGTCAACCGACATTGCCGCAAGAACTAAATCGCGTTTATTTCGGCAAATTTGATAATATCACGTCAATTTCGCGAAAGTTAATATGAAAAAAAGTAATAATTTGAAAACTTTAGCTTTACAGGCTAAAGTTTTTGTGTTATAATACGAGTAATACATAAGAAGAGGTATAAATATTCGCACTTGGTGCGCAGAGCATATATGAAACGCGATTTACCGCCGCGGTCGGAAAAACGCGCGCGGTAAGACGCTCGAAAGGGGTTTGTCAATGAGCAAGAATAATAAAGGTTTCAGCTTGCTGGAGCTTATAATCGCGATTGCGATAGTCGGGCTGGTAATCGGTCCGCTTCTGCATATGTTCGTAACGTCGGCGCAATTCTCGCTGAAAGGAAAGCAGATGGACACTGAAACGAACACGTTAGCCAACGATATGGAAGAAGTAAAAAGCGACGACGATGCCTACGGCGCGGAAGGTACATACACACCGACTGCCGGTACTACAATTACGCTGGACGCGACCGGAAGTTACACAGTCGGCACAACCGGCGTGACTGTGGACTTAGATGATATTAACAGTCAGCCGATAGTAGCGCAGCCGGAACATTCAGCTAACATCTGTTGGGTAAACGTCAGCGAAGTAGAAGAAAGTAATGGGTATAGTTTAACGCATACTCCGGAGGTATTTGTAAAAGAAGTTACCACCGGCGTCAATGCCGGAGAGCTTGATGAAATTACGGTTTATTATGATGATTTACTGCGCACGGTAGATATAACTATTGACGTTAATACTTCCGATACGAATTACTATTTAATTTCGGCAAAATACACATATTTATATAAGTATGATTATTATGATTCAGATTTGGGTGAAACTTATTCTGCTACCGATTTTGAAGATATTGAAGTAAGTCTTGAATATGGACCGTTGCAGTTAGAAAAAGACAAAACTGTAAGCGGTAACAAAATATACGGTATTGACACTTTATATTTTGCTTATTTTCCGTTTTTGGTTTATAATTCTGCGACGAATAAATATGACGTAGAAGACTATGTAACTACATTGAATGTTGACTGTACTTATGCTCCGACTTTTCCAGACCCTGATGTTACCGGAGCGTCGCCTCCGGCAAGAGATTTGAACTTGTTTCTTGTAGAACAAAACACTAGTGATATAATTAAAACACCGGACAACGAAACCGGCGTGTCTTCGAATCCGACAGCGCAAGGACTGTTGGGACTATACAAACCGGGCAGTAACAGACTGTTCCTGATAACGCTTGACAATGGCACGACGCAATGGCAAAGTACGAAAATCGTATTCCCGAATTAGGAGGAGTTAAAATGACTAATATTATTAATAACTTACGTAGGAAAGTCGGCGACGAAGGCTCCGGATTAGTGACGGTGCTGTTGGTCGTGGCGCTAGTCACGACGCTAGGCTCGCTTATGCTGTATATGGGCTTTATCAACGTCAGTATGAAAGGCTCCGACCGCGAAACCCGCGAAAACTTCTACGGCGCGGAGGTCGCGCTTGACACCACCAGAGCGGAGCTTCAAAACGTAGCGTCCAGAGCTTTGGACGGAGCGTATACGTATCAGAAAACGCACTTAGCCGAAAGTTTTGATAACGCGAAGTTTGCGTACAAGTTTTTGGAGTTTTTCGCGGACGAAATGAAAACCGAGACAGCGACCACCGGAAGTAATTTACACAACTTGTATATAAAAGGGACGTATAACGGCAGCGGCGCGCTGAATACGACATTGCCTGTTGCAACCGGAAGCGATACTGTTTGGGACGTCTTTATCAATAGCGCGGGAGCTTACGATGCCACGTTGACGGCGTACGGCGAAATAACAGCGATACTGCTTACGCGCGACTTGCCGTGGTCGTACGCGGAGGGCGGATATTACAACGAAATCTACACCGATATAAAAATCAATATCGGCAAGACGGCGTCCGCTCCCACCGAGGGAATGAAATTGGAAAACTATGTTATTGTCGCGGAAGATAAATTAGTTTTTCAGGCAAACAGTACCATTATCGGCGACAAAATATGGACTGCCAATATTGACGCAGTGGACGCTGTATCGGCGGGTGGTTCAAGCTCAACTACTATTAACGCTAAAAAGTTGTACGTTTATGGTGTTCAGGACAGTGTTGCGGGAGGTTACAAGGACGGTAATATTTTGATTGGTCCCGGTGATACGCTAAACATAACAAACACGTCCGGAGATGTATTTGTCAGGGGCGACTTGCGGCTAAACGGTACGCAAGCAAATCCAAGCAGAGTAGCTTTAAGCGGTAACTATTACGGCGTCGGCGGAGACACAGTCAATGGTAACAAAAGCAGCGCGATATTGGTAAACGGACGCGGCTCAACATTAAACTTAGGTGGTTTGTCGAGCCTAAGTCTTTCAGGGCGGGCGTTCGTTGAGCCGGCAAATGACCCAAGTTATTTTTATCCTCTTTCTACGTCAATTTCGGTGCAAAGCGACCAGTTCGCGTTTTTGGTTCCGTCACACTTGCTCAGTTTTGACGGCGGAACTTCCTTTGACACGAAACCGAATCCGTATGTCGGAAGCGAAACCAGTCCTCTATTGAAAACGCAAGAAGACGATACGACCGGGGGTATTGGCGGTTGGCTATGGACGGAATACCCGGAAGATTATGATGGAGACGCCGCGAAATACGCGGTAGTGAGCAACAGAAACAGCTTAGATAAATATCACGTAACCACATATAAGCGGCAGTTTGTCGCGGGTACGAATACAGTATATTTTTACATTGAGTTTACCAACGCCGGGTATCGCGAGCAATTTTTCAAAGATTACTTAACAATGAGGGGCTCGTCCGACGATATGGGCGTTACTAACGACTATTTATTCGATAGTTATCTGGCGTCATATACAATTACCAGCGGAACAAAGAAAACGGCGGGTCAATACTATGACAGAAACAACGACGGTTCCAGCGTTGATAAAGGCGGTTTCCCGGTCGGCGGCGGTATGATAGACAGTCCGTACGAGAGTTTTGTAACCAGCCGCACCGATATTTCGGGTATTGGTGGTACGTTTACTTTTCAAGATGACACCGGAAAAAAGATTATTATTTCAAATGGAGATATTCCCAGTATTGACGGAGCGACAAGGCTTGTTATTACAACAGGAAATGTCAATGTTATTGGCGGCACTCCCATTTGTACGGTGGTTTCTGCGGGAACTGTTACTATGTCCGGAGGTACAACCATAACCGCCGCAACTACCGACGACATCAAAGCTATAATTGAGTATTTAAGGGATAATACCGATTGGAAAGATACTACCGGAACTAAAGATATAAGAGATTACCTAAAAATTACGTCGTTCGGAGTTCACTCCGTGGACGAGGACGAGTGGGGCAACCTTAACGACCTTGTGACTTTCGTCAACTGGTCGAAAAATGAAAACCTGTACAGACCGACGCCGACGCCGTAAACTTAAACGCGCTCCCTCCGATTCGCGTCGGGGGGAGCGGCTCGGTTAACGCTCGTGATATTTTGTAAAAAAACGCTTGACAAATACGCCGGAGTGTGGTATATTAATCTGCGGTACATTGATTTGGAGGAATTCCCGAGTGGCCAAAGGGGGCAGACTGTAAATCTGTTGTCTCAGACTTCGGTGGTTCGAATCCACCTTCCTCCACCAATCGCGCCGGAATATGCCGCAACCCCGGCGCTTTTACTGCTTGAATAGTCGTGCGCTCTTATAGCTCAGTCGGCAGAGCGCGTCCTTGGTAAGGACGTGTTTCCCCAAGAGTTAGATTACCCGCAAAGCGGCTTGTAGCAAGGCTTTCAGAGATACCAAAACAGCCGCAAAAACCGCCTTACCCACTATGGATATAAACCATATTTTTGGGTAGTGGGTACATAATGGGTAAGGTAAAACGGGAAAGGGAAACCCGCAAACCCTTGCAAATACAGGCTTGCTCTTATAGCTCAGTCGGCAGAGCGCGTCCTTGGTAAGGACG
>JAISKY010000143.1 GCA_031260745.1 Oscillospiraceae bacterium | reverse complement strand
AACGCGCTGACGGGTAACGTGGAAAAAATCCTGATTCTGATTGAGGACGAAAACGGAACTTTGGCGATTTAAGCCTCACGGGTACGGTATACCGTGCCTCTACATAGCCGGGGTAAGAGCAACTTAACCATAGCGCGGACGGCATTGTTAAAATAAACAGATAAATATGAAAATTTCTCTTGCTTTTTGGATAGAATTATTGTAATATATAAGCGGTTGATTGAAAACTCTCAACCGAGATTTGTAAACTTATAAAACAGGAGGAAATATATGAGCAAGTACAGCGATTTAGTATTCACCATTCCGCAGGAGTGGCACAGTTGGTACGGCTTCGCGACGCCCAGAGGCTTCTTCAGAGGTACAACGATGATGCCAAAAGCCCATCTGTATATGGACTTTACGGCAATCACAAAGGATTTGGTGATGGAAGTTCCGCATACTCACCACGCGGTAGACGAGTACATAGTATTCACAGGCGCTGATATGAACAACTTCTTTGAGTTCGACGCGGAGGTTGACATCTGGTTAGGCGACGACAACGAGCACATGGAGCTGTTTACGCTTACTCAACCGACGATTATCCGTATCCCGCCGAAATTATACCACTGTCCGATTAACTTCCGCAAAATCAACGAGAATAAACCTATCGTGTTCTCGGCGGTGTATTGCGACGGCGACTGGTCGAAGATTGCGCCACGTAAACTGGAGAACGGTGAGTACGAGTTCCAGTACGACGGAGCGGGAGTTCGCCGTTGCGTCAAAGACCGCTCGAAGGAGTGTATCTATTGCGGCGAGTGTTTCAGCGAGGGTATGCGCGCGATGGCGGAGCAAGCTAAAACAGACGACAAGCCGATTGACCTACTTGCGCCTTACTACGAGATGGCAAAACAACCTCGCACCGGGAAATATGACAAGTTCGTCTATTCGTTCAAGCCGGAGGTTCACGACGACGCGCGTTTCCTAAGTCCCCGCGCGGGATTCCGCGGCACCTCCGAGATGGTGGAATCGCGTTTGCGCTATTTCTACGACATCATTCAAAAAGAGTGCGAGGTCGGCGACCTTCACATGCACCACTCAGTTGAGGAATACCTGATTTTCACAGGCGCGGACATTGCGAAGTTCTTTGAATTTGACGCGGAGATTGAAATTTCGCTTGGCGCGGGACCCGACGATATGGAAACTTTCACGATTACCGAGCCTACGGTTATCCGCGTACCCGCCGGATTGTGGCACAGCGCGGTGAAGTTTAAGCGCGTAGGCGCGCCCGTGAACTTTACGCCGTTTTATCCCTCCGGCGACTACGGCAAAGTGCTGTTAAAAGACGGTAAGTACATATACGAAGGCACCGACTTGCCTAACTAACCGCGTAACCTGCGCAAAAAACCTCCGAAGCTCACACGGCTTCGGAGGTTTACGCGTTTGACGGTTAACACTCAGACATAGGTCTGTAGTAATAAAACAGACTTATTTTTTCTTGCGTTTACGATTGCCGAGCAAAGTGGCGTCCTCGCCGCGAAGCTCGCTGAAATTGCGAAGCAAATCCTTTTGCGCGTCGGTAAGATTCGTCGGAGTTTCCACCGTAACGGTTACAAGCTCGTCGCCGCGCACAGTAGAGCGCAAATGCGGAACGCCCTTACCCTGCAAACGGAAAATCTGTCCGGTTTGAGTTCCCTCCGGGATTTTCAGCTTTGCCTTGGCCGCAGAATTTTCCTCAGCCAAAATCGGAACTTCTACTTCATCGCCCAGCGCCGCCTGAGTAAAGCTAATCCCAAGTTTATAATAAACAGTAGTTCCGTCGCGCCTGAAAAACTCGTGAGGTTTGACGCGTATGCTTACAAGCAAATCACCGTCCGGACCTCCGTTTGAGCCGTGACCGCCCTTACCGCGCATAGAAAGCGTTTGACCGTCGTCAATTCCGGCTGGTATGTCAATCGGCAACGTACGGTTGCGTCTGATATTCGACTTGCCTTTGCACGTAGGACACGGACTATGAATAATTTTGCCGCTCCCGCCGCACTTAGTACACGGACTGCTTACCAAAGTTTCGCCGAACATAGTGCGCTGACGGTTAGTTACGGTTCCGCTGCCTTTACACTGACCGCAGACCTCCGCGGTCGTACCCGGCGCGCTCCCCGTACCTTTGCAGTCGGGGCAGCTTTCTACCCTGCTGATTTGTATGTCCTTCTTACAGCCGAAAACGGCTTCGGTAAAATCTATAGTAATCGCGGAGCGAACGCTTTCGCCCTGACGCGGAGCGTTAGGGTTAGAGCGCCGGCTTCCGCCGCCCCACAAATCGCCCAGTATATCGCCGAGGTCAAAATCAAATCCGCTGAAACCCTGGAAGCCACCGAATCCGCCGCCGCCTTCGCCCGCGCCGTAGCTTGGGTCTACTCCGGCGTGACCGTAACTGTCATACCTTGACCGCTTATCTTTATCCGACAATATTTCGTAGGCTTCTCCGATTTCCTTGAAGCGAGTTTCCGCGTTCTTGTCGCCTTTATTTACATCCGGGTGATTTTCTTTAGCAAGTTTGCGGTAGGCTTTTTTTATTTCATCGTCCGACGCGCCCTTGCTAAGCCCCAGAACTTCGTAATAATCACGTTTATTCAATACTACTTCACCCTATACTTGATTAATGGTTAATGATTAATGGTCAATTAATTATTAACCATTAATCATTAGAATTTATTAGGATTTACTGCTTATCATCGTCGATTACTTCGTAATCGGCGTCGGTGAAACCGCCGTCCGGAGCGGCTCCGGCATCGCCGGTCGGGTCAAATCCCGCGCCCCCGGTCGGGTCGCCGCCCTGCGGATTTGTATTCTGATAGATTTTCTCGCTGACCGCGTAGAACGCCTGAGTAAGCCCCTCGGTCGCGGTTTTAATCGCCTCGGTATTGTCGCCCTTTAGAGCTTCGCGTACTTTTTCAAGCTCAGCTTCAAGATTCGCTTTTTCGTCGGAGCTTATTTTGTCGCCGAGTTCGCTGATTGTCTTTTCGCTCTGATACACAAGGCTTTCAGCCTGGTTGCGAGTGTCAACTTCCTCTTTACGAGCCTTATCTTCAGCCGCGTATTTCTCCGCTTCTTTAACGGCTTTCTCAATGTCGTCCTTATTCATATTCGAACTACCCGTAACCGCGATATGGTTATCGCGACCCGTGCCTAAGTCCTTAGCCGTGACGTTTACGATTCCGTTCGCATCAATGTCGAACGAAACCTCAATTTGAGGTACGCCTCTGCGAGCCGGAGCGATTCCGTCTAAGTGGAATCTTCCGATACTCTTATTTCCGGCGGCCATCTCTCGTTCGCCCTGTAGTACGTTGACTTCGACCGAGGTCTGATTATCCGCCGCGGTGCTGAACACCTGAGATTTTTTCGTCGGTATTGTCGTGTTGCGCTCAATTAATTTCGTGAATACTCCGCCCAGAGTTTCAATGCCCAGTGACAACGGAGTTACGTCAAGCAACAGGATTCCCTCAACGTCGCCGCCGAGTACGCCCGCCTGAATTGCCGCGCCGACCGCTACGCATTCGTCGGGGTTAATGCCCTTGAACGGTTCCTGACCCGTGAGCGATTTAACTTTGTCCTGAACCGCCGGGATTCTCGTCGAACCTCCGACTAACAGCACTTTCGACAATTGCGAAGGCTCCAATTTTGCATCGCGTAACGCCTGACGTACGGGCTCCACGGTTTTCTCGACTAAGTGACGGGTCAAATCGTCAAACTTCGCGCGGCTAAGCGTAACGTCAAGGTGCTTAGGTCCGCTTGAATCCGCGGTAATATACGGCAGATTGATATTTGAAGTAGTAACGCCGCTAAGTTCAATTTTCGCTTTCTCCGCAGCTTCTTTCAGACGCTGCATAGCGACTTTGTCATTGCTCAGGTCAACGCCCTGGTCTTTTTTGAACTCCGCGGCAAGCCAGTCGATAACGCACTTGTCAAAGTCGTCGCCGCCGAGCCTGTTGTTACCCGCGGTCGCTAGTACCTCAATAACTCCGTCCGCGATTTCCAGTACGCTGACATCGAACGTGCCACCGCCGAGGTCGTAAACCAAAATCTTCTGCTCCACGTCTTTGTCAAGTCCGTAGGCAAGCGCCGCCGCGGTAGGCTCGTTGATTATACGCAGAACCTCCAGACCCGCGATTTTACCCGCGTCCTTCGTCGCCTGACGCTGACTGTCCGTAAAATACGCCGGAACAGTGATAACTGCCTGAGTAACCTTGCCGCCGAGGTACGCTTCAGCGTCCTGTTTCAGCTTCGTCAGCACCATCGCGCTTATCTCCGGAGGAGTGTACTGCTTATCGTCAATATTAACTTTATAACTGCCGCCCATCTCGCGTTTTATTGAGCTTACCGTCCTGTCGGGATTAGTAACCGCTTGACGTTTCGCGACCTGCCCGACCAGACGCTCACCGGTTTTAGTCAAGCCAACAACGCTGGGCGTAGTACGGTTGCCCTCCGCGTTAGAGATAACGACAGGCTCACCGCCCTCCATAACCGCTACGCAGCTATTTGTTGTGCCTAAGTCAATTCCTATAATTTTTGCCATTGTTAATTTACCTCCATAATTTGTTTAAGTTTATTGGTTAATTTTCCGAGTAGGGGCGACCGCCCGCTGTAATGTTTTTATCGTAAAAACTCATCAGTTTGCCGCTTTTACCATTGAGTAGCGTATCACTTTATCGCCGAGCTTAAAGCCCTTACTCAGTTCCTCGGCTACTACGTCGGCGCCGAGGTTTTCGTCCTCAATGTGAGCAATCGCGTTATGCTGTTCGGGGTCAAATTTCGTACCCGGCTCCGCAATAATCGCGCTTACCCCAAGTCTGTCAAGAATGTCCGTAAGTTTTCGCATTGTAAGCTCCACGCCCTGTTTATAAGCGGTATCCGAAGTTTCAACTTTAAGCGCAAGCGCCAGTACGTCATACACGTCCAAAAACGATTTCACCGTTTCGGCTTTTACGTCGCTATAAAGCGCGTCGCGCTCCGAGCGCGAACGTCTGCGGAAATTATCGTATTCCGCCGCCAACCTGAGATATTTGTCTTTCTCGGCGGCAAGCTGCTCCTCGGTCGAAGCGTTCTCCGGCGCGTCGATAACTTCAGGTTCCTCAATCGTTTCTTCAGACATTATTTCTTCATTGTCCATTTTCAGTCACCTCCTCGGTTGTAGTTATTTCCGGCGCGGGAAGCGCCGCGGGTTCGTTGTCGATATAAGCCAGCAACTGCCGCGCTTTCTCGATTTCGTCATACCCCGGTCTGTCGAGAGCGTTAGCCGCTCCGGTAAGGTACGCGCGGCTTTTCAGCAGCGCGAACGCGGGATGACTTGTAAGTTCGGTTACCATCTGCGTCAAATCCGCGATTAAAGCGTCCAACTGAGCCAGCCTTTGCCGTAAAGCGTCGTTTATTTCCTTGGTTTCCTGAACGCTTAGTTTTTGTTCGCGCATAAGTTCGTTGATATAAACTCTGTACGCTAACGGCGAGGGAATCCGTCCGGCGGAAGTGTGCGGTTGCTCCAAATACCCCATTTTTGTCAGTTCGCTCATTTCATTACGAATTGTCGCGGGGCTTAAATTCAGTCCCGACAATTTAGCCGTATTCTTAGAGCTTACCGGTCTTGAGGTTTCGATGTACGCGTCAACCACCGCTCGCAGTATCAGTTTTTTTCGCTCTGTTATCTCGGCGTCAGTCTGCATTTTGACCTCTCTTTTAGCAATTAGCACTCTATTGCCTTGAGTGCTAATTGCAGTTTAACATCTGCGCGGCGATTTGTCAAGTCTTATTCATAATATTTTTACAAATATTTGTTTTCTTTTTACATTAACGCCTGATTCTATAACTACATTCGCGTGTCATATATATATCTTATACATCTACATAATGGAGGGTTCAATATGGAACGCGCCGAATTAAAATCCGCTCAGGGGAATGACCATTCCGTTGCGCTTGCCGGGCGGAAAAAACTTCTCGTTTCAGCCGTTGACGACGTGGAAAGCTTCGACGAACAGCTAATCGTACTGCATACCTCCGGCGGAGTTTTGGTAATACGCGGTTCGGGACTGAAAATCGAAAAGCTGTCCATTGACGGCGGCGAACTATCCGTCACGGGACGCGTGGACGCGATGGACTACGAGGACGAAAAACCGAAAGGCGGCTTTTTTGCCGGACTTTTTAAGTAATGGAAGTTAATGTAACTAATCAGACGCTGGAAGCCGCGTACGCGCTGCTGCTTGGAGCGTCCTTCGGTCTGGTTTACGATTTGCTGTCAGTATTCAGACGTTCCGTAAAGACAAATATCAAAGCGGTATTAATCTCGGCGTTATTCGACGCTTTATTTTGTATAATTTGCGCGGCTGGATTTTTTATGCTCGGGTTCGGACCGGGCAAGGGCAAGCTGCGTCCATTTTTGCTGTTGTTCGTGGTTCCCGGTTCCGCGCTGTATTTTATCTTCCTGTCAAAGCCCGTGACTATAATTTTATATGGTTTACTAAAAATTATACGACAAATAATCGAGTGGATTCTGTTTCCATTTAGGTTTATCTATACCGCGCAAAAAAAAATTAGAAAAAAAATAAAAAAACACTTGCATTATACGCGAAAATGGTTTACAATAGAAAAACATTATGTCACCCAAACGCGCAGACAAAATTTGAAAGGTCGTTCAGCAAATGCAAAAGACAAAACTAAGCCGTCTGACGATGGTGATAATTCTGGTGCTGTCGGTTTTCGCGCTTATTCAGATTTACAACACGAACCAAAAAATAGAAGGCGCGAAAGCTCAGGAACTGGAACTGACGCGTCAGCTAAAAGAAATACAGTCGGCGAACGCCGCGCTTAAAGCGCAGGTTCAGTCCGCTAACGACCCTAAAACCAAAGAGAACATCGCGCGCACGCGCTTAGGACTGATTCTCCCCGGAGAAATCGTCTACAAAGAAAATTAATCCGCTCACCGGGAGGGAACGGCAATGAAACTGGTTCGCAATCTTACGATTTTGATAATTACGTTCCTTCTTGTGTTCGCGGCTTGTGAAAAGAGCAAGTCCGAACAGGATTTAAGCGCGCTAACCGTTGTTACGCTTAACAACAAGTTCGGCTTGGCGGACTCTAACGGCAAGATTGTCATACCGCCGGAGTACGAGTTCGTAAGCGGCTTCGACAACGCCACGCAACTTTGCCGAGTCGTAAGCGGCGGAAAGCACGGTTGGATTGACGTCAGCAACTACGCGGTAATACCGTTGGAGTACGACGACGCTTCTGATTTTACGGACGGACAGGCTCGCGTATTCAAGGACGGAGAGTGGAGCTATATCGACACCGCCGGAAAAACAGTGAACGGTGAACAATGAACAATGAACAATAACGCTAACCGGATTACTTGCCATAAGTGGCAAAGACTGATTAGCTTTTTCGATAGGGGGGTATTAAAGGGCAGTTCGGACGTTTTAGACGCCGACTGCCCTTTTTTCTGATGTGTTACCAAATCGCTTATTGTTCACTGTTCATTGTTACAAAACAAATCCAGTCGTCGCGGACATTCTTTTCCATTACGGTCAAACCGGAGGAGGTCAGCGCAAACTCAACCTCGTCGGCTCTATTGCCGATTATGCCGGAGCATACGAACACGCCGCCAGGAGCAATCAGCTTTGCCGCCGTAGGAGCCAGCTTTATTATAATGTCGGCGACGATGTTAGCGAATACCAAATCGTAACGCTCGGAGATTTCCGCCGCGAATATGTCGCGAACCTCGAACGTCGGGGCTACGCCGTTCAAAGCGGCGTTCGCGCTTGCGATTTCCGGCATATTCGCGTCCACGTCATAGCCGACGGCGCGCTTCGCTCCCAATAGCATAGCTGTAATGGCGAGTATTCCGCTTCCGCAGCCAAGGTCAAGTGCGCTCTCGATTTTTCTGCCGGAGTTAAACAGCCGCTCCGCGGCCTCAAGACAAAGCGCGGTAGTCGCGTGACCTCCCGTACCGAACAGCATTCCGGGGTCAAGCCTAATCACAGTTTTCCAGCTCGGTACGATTACAAGGTTCTCGCCAAGGTTCGTCGCCTGCCAGTAGGGTTTCCAGTTATTCGCCCAGTCCTCGTCTTTGACGGTTTTAGTTTCGATTTTCGCGGCAAGCGGCCGCAATTGCTCAATAACGTCAAGTTCCGAGTCCGTCAGATAAATCTTAACAGTAGCGGGACGCTCCGCCGTAAGGCTTTCGTCGAAGTAATCCCAGTATTTTTTTGTTTCTTCAAGCAAGTTCTCAATCTCACGCGGGTCGTCCACCGCGTAGCCGATACTGAGTTCGTCAAGCGCAAAGCAAAGCGCGTCCGTGTCTACGGGGTAAATTGTAATCTCGTTGTATCGCATAGTATTTGCACCTCCCGGTAACAGCATACCACAGTTGAGCGGATAATGCAAGCCTTTTGCGCGTAGAACGAACACGAGTAATACCAATAAAGGCGGACGCGAACATCCATCTTTACAGATATTACTCTACGCATATAGCGCACCATATACCGAAGCCGAAGATGCTGCGACTATTATAACTACAATAATAATTAATATTGATACTGCAAGCGATATGATTGACATTACAACTCCCGCCGTACCCATCCCGTACGGCGCGTTGGCTTCCATTGACCTTTTGCGACCTAATACACCTAAAACTAATCCTACAATAGCCGGTACAATGCCAAAATACCATAGTACTAATCCGACTATTCCCAAAACCAGCGACGCTGTATTAAAGTTTTTACCGGGGTTGAAAATTGGTCTGTTATAACTTGGTGTATTCTGATGATAGTCGATTGGTGCTTGATAATAATTATTTGTAGAATAATAATTATTTTTTTCTTTAGATGGAGTCTACACAAGTTAAGCGAGCGCACGCAACCACAGCATTATACTCGACAAAACGACCGCGCCTTTGAATGAAGCAGTAGTTTTGGCATATCTCGTGGCGACTCCGCGCCAACGTTTGAGCTTGAGAAAGGCATTTTCAACAAGATGCCGAACTTTGTAAATTTCTTTATCATAAAATCGTTGCTCTTTGCGATTTTTCTTCGGAGG
>JAISKY010000116.1 GCA_031260745.1 Oscillospiraceae bacterium | reverse complement strand
CTACGGCGCAAAAAACTACGAACGCGTCAGAGCCGCGTTCAAAACCGCTCTGACCGCGGTTATGTGCGCCAGTATATTCTCGTTCCTGTGTTATCAGCTTTTCCCAGGTCAGATAATGTCAATATTCGGCGCGAGTGACCCGCTGTATCTGAAATTTGCCGTGATGTACCTTAGAATTTATATGTTTATGGTGTTCGCCGGAGGGTTACAGCCATTCGCGACGTACTTCTTTACATCAATCGGCAAGTCAAGAATCGGTACTCTGCTGACGCTGACGCGGCAAATCGTACTGTTAGTGCCGTTACTGCTTATTCTGCCGATAATCTTCGGCATAAACGGAATGATGTACGCCGGACCGGTTTCTGACGGCTGCGCCGCGATTCTGGCAATCGCGCTTATGACGCGGGAACTGAAAAAGCAAAAAGCTGAAATAGAACTGAAATTAGAGCAGAAATAAGAGATAAGAAAGCAGAGATACCCTAGTTTGACAATATAACCGTGTTAAGGAAAGATGGCAAATGGGGTTATCTCTGCTCTCTTATCTCTGCTTTCTGCTTTACTTACCACCATTTACGGCGGTCGCGCTTCCTGCGGCTATGTTCTTTGATTTCGACAATGATAATGTCGTCGCCGATTCTCATAATGCGCTCCCACGGAATAACGTAGTCGTCCTCGCGTCCGAATAACCCGAACAGCTTCGCCGGACCGGGCACAATCAAAGCAATCATTCTGCCGTCAATAATGTTGAACAGAACGTCGTCAACAAACCCCATTCTCATACCATCGCAAATATTTATGACCTCTTTGCAACGCATATCGGCTATTTTACATTCCATATTGTTTGACCTCAATCCGATAAAGTTAGTTTATCGCGCCGGATAATAAAAGTGTATTGACGAAATGAAAAAATTATGTTATAATCAGGGTAAATAAGAAAAATCCGTTTTGGAGGGTATTATATGTTAGTTAGAGCTACGGTAATCCATAATGACGTGGGTCTGCACGCGCGCCCCGCGACCTACTTTATTCAGAAAGCTAACGAATTCAAATCAAGTATCTCGCTTGAAGTCGGCGAACGCCGAGTTAATGCCAAAAGTCTGTTGGGAGTTTTGTCGCTTGGAGTAATGTCCGGCACGGAACTAACGATTATCGCCGACGGTCCCGACGAAGAAGTCGCCGCCGAAACGCTAATCAGGCTAATTGACAACAATCTCGCAGAGAACTCGGAGGAGTAAACTATGGATGTCGCCGCGCTCGGCGAACTGCTTATTGACTTTACCGATGCCGGACTTTCACCGTCCGGTATGCGGTTGTTTGAGCGTAATCCCGGAGGCGCGCCCGCAAACGTCGCCGTCGGAGCGGCTAGGCTCGGTCTGAAAGCCGCGTTTATAGGCAAAGTCGGAAGCGATATTCACGGACAGTTTCTTAAACAGACGCTTGAAAACGAAAACGTAGACTGCCGTAACCTTATACTTGACGACGAAGTATTTACTACTTTGGCGTTTGTACAGCTTACTGCGGGCGGTGAGCGTGAGTTTTCGTTTTCGCGCAATCAGAGCGCGGATGTGACGCTCAGCGAAACCGAGCTTGACCTTGACTTGATTGCTAATAGCAGGATTCTCCACTTGGGAACGCTGTCGATGACCGGAGAATCGGCTCGCTCCGCGACGCTGAAAGCGGCGGCATACGCGAAAGCTAACGGAGTCACGGTTTCGTTGGACGTAAACTACCGCGCTTCGCTGTGGAAAAAGTCCGGAGATTTCATTCTGGCGGCGGCGGAGCTAACGCCGTATGTTACGTTGCTGAAAGTGTCGGAGGAAGAAGCGGAGTTGCTTGGCGAGCCGCTGATTTTTTCCGTTCCGCTGACCGTAATAACTCGCGGCGAACGCGGCGCTGACATTTACCGTAACGGTTCGGTAACTAACGTACCGGTAATTACCGCGGAAACTGTGGTTGACACTACTGGAGCCGGCGACGCGTTTTGGGCGGGATTCCTGTACGAGTATATTCAAAACGGTTGCGGGCTCGATAATCTAACCGGAACGCTTGCCGCTAAAGCGGCGTCGCTGTGCGTCGGCAAACGCGGCGCAATCCCGGCGTTGCCGTCGCTGAAAGAGGTAATCGCGGAATAACTAAGTAATGTAAATAAAAAATTCGTTGCCGTTTGGCAACGAATTTTTGTTATAACCGCAGGTTAAGCCGATTTCAGTTTGTCAGTATTTTCGGCGAAGTTTTCACCGAGCGGGAACTCGCCGTCTTTGAACAGTTTTCGACACTTCATACAAAGCGAACAGCGTTTGGTCGGTTCCAAAATACACATACGCAAGTCGTCGCCCATATAGTTGTAGTATTTCTTGCCAGCCATTTCGCCGTCCTTAAATTCGCGGCGGGTAAGCGTTCCCCAAGTTCCGGTCAGCCACGTAGCCATAAACTGGATTTTTCCGCTGACTTTGGTGAAATTAATCGGGCTGTGCCAGAGGTTCGGCGGTAGCCGAACGATACACGGTTTGTCGAATACGTGTAATTCCATACTGTCGGGATTTTCGCCAATCCAAAATTCCATCGTACCTTTGAAATCAAACACGTCAATTAAGCCGTCTTTACCGGTTTCGCCGCCGAGGAAGAATATGTATTCCTCACCCTGGTGCATGTGCGCGTCCTCCATCGGGAAGTCGCCCGTAAACACCTGGAAACCTACGTGCAGTCCGGCTTCTTTCATATAGGTTTGACCTCTGAAATACGCCTGAGGCGTAGGACACCAGTCGCCCCATTCCGTGGTTTCAATCGTAAGTTTGCATACGAGGTCGTCGATTGTAAGCTGTTCGCCGTTCGCGGCAATAAGCGAAGCGGCGACTCCGACCGTATCCGGGAACTCCGCATAACTGCCCGCAAGCAACTGCTTTTGGAACGTAAGCGGTTTCTTAACCTCTACGAAATTAATCTGACCGTGAATCCAACCGACCGGAACGCGTACGATAGTCGGCTTCGTGATTGTGATTGTCTGTACCGCGTCTTTAGTCGGTCCGAGTTTTAACTCGATTTTCGCGTCCCACGAGCTGAACACGTCGGGCAGTTCTCCGCCCAGAAAAGTCAGGTATTGCTCCTCGCGGTGAGCGTGCAAATTCGGCTCTAACTTCGTCGGTTCGGTCACGTTCTGATACGTCAGCGAGTATACGCTGTTAGGAATGTCCTCCATTCCTCTGAATCCGGTGTATGGTGGTGTAAGTTCAAAAAATAAATGGTCGAACTTTCCTCCGTTTCTTGCTGCCATTGCTTATATCCTCCTAAAAAATTTATGCAAACTGTAACGCTATTTCCTTGATTTTAGCATATTTTTTTGTGAATGTCAACTGAATATTAACATACGGCTATGGCATTTCGCTATAGCAGATATTTTTTTCCGGTTAACAATTCGCAACGTATTCAGCGCGGGTTTCGCGGAGCGTTAAATATTTGCGTTTTCGTGAGATAATTGTTCTTGACAAGCGGTGGAAGATGCTGTATAATCGTGTTATGTATTAGGGGATTTTCATAATTACTCCTATCGTAAACCTGTACGTATATTTATACTACGCGTTTTGAAGTTTATAATTTACTTAATGGAGGATACATGCCCAAGAAGCAAAAACCCGCCTCGGTTCCTGTCACCGCCATTGTGCGTGAACAAGAGATAACCGAAACGCTTGAAATTAATTTTATGCCTTACGCGATGAGCGTAATTGTAAGCCGCGCAATTCCTGAAATTGACGGGTTCAAGCCCTCTCACCGTAAGTTGCTGTACACGATGTACAAGATGGGGCTTTTAACCGGAAGCCGTACTAAGTCCGCGAATATTGTCGGGCAGACGATGAAACTTAACCCTCACGGCGAAGGCGCGATATACGAAACTATGGTGCGCCTAAGTAAAGGTTATGAAGCGTTGCTTGTGCCGTTCGTAGACAGCAAGGGTAGTTTC
>JAISKY010000092.1 GCA_031260745.1 Oscillospiraceae bacterium | reverse complement strand
AATCCGGGTTTTAATATCAACGCTCGGAGCGTCCGGCGAAACGTCCATATGGGCGATGAAACCAAGCGTCGGCGTATCCGCAGTCAGATTTGACTGAATTGTTCCCGTAACATAGCCGTTTTCGTCAAGCTCCGCGTCCGCAACGCCGAGCGCTAACATTTCTTTTACCAGATACTCCGCGAAAATCCGCTGACCCTCTGTACTCGGACACGTTTTGCTCTCCGGGTCTGAAGCGGTAGGAAACTTGACGTATTCCAAAAGTCGTTCGTATGCCCGCATTATTGTACCTCCAAAAGTATTTTCGCCTATAATCACACAGTAAACATACATATTATATCAGACTAAAACATAGTTGTCAAGAGTTATAAGCATTGAATTTTAGCCTTTTGCTTTGACAGAAATTTTCAAAAAAAACTCTTGCATTTCCGCTCAGTATCTGCTATACTGTCATTAGTTAGCTAAAACTAACTCGGAGGTGAACCTATGAACAACACAATTATATTTCAAAACGTTACGCGGGAGTACGGCGCGGGAGCGCATACTCTGAAAGCCGTTGACGGCGTTAGCTTTACAATCGGCGGCGGGGAGTTCGTCGTGATTCTCGGACCGTCCGGCGCGGGAAAGTCCACGATTTTGAATTTGCTCGGCGGAATGGATTTTTCAACGTCCGGTGAGATTCTTGTTAACGGCAAAAACATCGTCGGACTTTCAGACGACCAACTGACAGAGTACAGAGCCGAACACGTCGGTTTTGTGTTCCAGTTTTACAACCTGATACCGACTCTGACCGCGCTGGAAAATATCGCGCTTACGAAAAATCTCGTGAAAAATCCGATTGATGCTAAGGAAATCCTTGCGCTCGTAGGGCTTTCCGACCACGCGAACCAGTTTCCGGCTCAACTCTCCGGCGGTGAGCAGCAGCGAGTGTCAATCGCCAGAGCGGTCGCGAAAAATCCGACTATGCTGTTGTGCGATGAACCTACCGGCGCGCTTGATTCCGAAACCGGAGTTGTAATCCTCGAGATGCTGCAAAGGCTAAGCCGCGAACGCAGTAAAACTGTTATAATCGTAACGCACAACGCCGCGCTTGCCGACGCCGCAGACAAGGTAATCCGCGTGAGGAACGGCAAAATCCTCGATATTACGGTGAACTCCGCGCCTAAACCGATTGCGGAGGTGAACTGGTAATGCTGTTGAAAAAAATGTTCCGGGATATGCGTCTGCACAAGGGGCAGTTCGTTTCGATTTTCCTGATGGCGTTTCTCGCGGTGTTCATTTACGCCGGAGTTGGCGCGGAGTGGCGCGGCCTGCAAAAAAGCGCGGACGACTTTTACCGCGATACGAACCTCGCGGACGTGTGGGTCTACGGCAATGGATTCCCGCAATCCTCGGCGGTTGCCGAAATCGACGGAATTACCTCCGTGGAACGCCGCGTGACGCTTACGGCAATCGCGGATTTTGATAAGTCTCCGCAAGTAGAATTAAACTTCGTCGAGCGCGGAGCAATCTCCGCTCCGCTTGTAGTTGACGGCGAGGAGTTCGACGCTGATGACGCGGACGGCGTGTGGCTTGACGAACGCTTCGCGGACGCTCACGAATTAACTCCGGGCGATACGCTGACGCTTACCGCAAGCGGAATTACGCTTACGAAAACCGTTCGCGGGTTAGTCTATTTGCCAGAGCGCGTGTTCCTATCCGAGTCCGGAGCGATGACACCGGATTTCGCGGCGTACGGCTGCGCGTTTTTGTCTTACAAAGCGTTTCCGATGCCGGAATATCTGACGTACAGCACGTTACTGATAAAAACCTCGCGTACGGATTTCACCGAATTGGAGCTTGAAGTAAGCGCGGCTTTGGACGGCAAATACGGAGTATTCCTAGCGCGGGAGAATCACCCAAGCGTTGCGATGTTCCGCAACGAAACGTCACAACACAAAATGATGGGCGATATTTTTCCCATAGTGTTTTTAGCGGTAGCTTTATTGACAATGATAACTACAATGACGCGAATCGTAGCGAATCAGCGTATTCAAATCGGAACGCTGAAAGCTCTGGGTTTCAAGCGAAACTCAATTTTGCGGCATTATATTTCCTACGGATTTTTCTTAGCGCTGTTCGGAGCGGTACTAGGGTTGATTATCGGTCCCGCGACATTACCGTATCTGTTCTATCCGTCGATGTCAAGTTTTTACACGTTGCCGACGTGGAAACCCGCGTTTCACCCCGCGTTTTTGTATGTGTCGTGCGCGATTGTCGTACTGTGCGTAGGCGTGACGTATCTCGTGTGCGGCAGACTATTGCGCGATACTCCCGCCGAAACTTTGCGTCCAAAAGCTCCGAAAATCTTCCGTCACGGATTGCTTGAACACACCGCGATTTGGAGCAAACTGGGCTTTAACGCTCAATGGAATATCCGCGACGCGTCGCGTAACAAAGTCCGCTCCGCGATGGCAATAATAGGAGTGTTCGGCTGTACCGCGCTTATTGTCTGCGCGTTGAGTATGAACCACAGTATGGAAGTCCTCAAAGTCTGGCAGTATGAAATCACGAACAAATACGAGTCTAAACTGATACTCGGCGAAAACTCAAGCGGCGATAATATTGACGGCGAGCCTATTATGGAGGATACCGTTGAAATCCGCGCCGGCGGAGTGAAAAAATCCGGCGCGATACTCGTCACGGATAATACTACGCTGATTGCTAATACCGATATGAACCTTAATCCTG
>JAISKY010000282.1 GCA_031260745.1 Oscillospiraceae bacterium | reverse complement strand
CCATATGGACGTTTCGCCGGACGCTCCGAGCGTTGATATTAAAACCCGGATTATTAAAAACTATGACGGCGGCGACATTACGCTTGATTGCGGTACGGTTTTGAGTCCGAAAGTATTTGAGAGTTTGCAAAACTACATCGGCGACGACCTCATTGTCACGGACGGAATGACTTTGCTCGGCGGCGACGACAAAGCCGGGATTGCCGAAATTCTCACAATGGCGGAGGAACTGCTTACTCACCCGGAACTCAAACACGGAACTATAAAAATCGGCTTCACTCCCGACGAGGAAATTGGGCGCGGAGCGGATTTATTCGACGTGAAGCGCTTCGGAGCAGACTATGCCTATACCGTAGACGGCGGACCTTTCGGCGAGATTGTCTACGAGAATTTCAACGCCGCCGCCGCGACCGTAACCGTTGCGGGCGTTGGGATTCACCCCGGTTCCGCGAAAAATAAAATGCGTAACGCTTCGTTGCTCGCGATGGAGTTTAACTCGCTGCTCCCGCCGTTCGAGCGTCCAGAACATACGGAAAAGTACGAGGGGTTCATTCACCTAACCGGCATAGAGGGACGCGTCGAAAACGCAAAACTAAGCTACATCATACGCGACCACAACCGCGAAAAACTTGAGAGCAAAAAGAACGCTCTGCAATCTGCCGCGGATTACCTGAACGGCAAGTACGGAGCGGGTACTTTTACGTTGAATATAACCGACTCTTACCAAAATATGGCGGTTGTTATTAAGGACAACTACCACCTCGTAGAAACCGCAAGCCGCGTAATCGAGCAACTTGGCGGCAAGGTTAGAATCGAGCCGATGCGCGGCGGCACCGACGGCGCGATGTTATCCTTCAAGGGTCTGCCGTGTCCGAACCTCGGTACGGGCGGTCATAACGCTCACGGACGCGCGGAATACGTGTCGGCGCAAGCTATGGACAAGTGCGTCGCAGCGCTTGTAAAAGTTTGCGAGATTTACGCGAATAATCTCCGTAGCTAGGGCTTTATTTTCCGTACCGGACGCGGCTCCAATTACTTCGGCGACACAATTCTCCGTACAACGGTTACAGGGACGAATAATTCTCGTCCCTGCGATTTTTTATTTTCAGAGGAATCGCTCGATGGCTTTGTTAAGTTCCTCAATCGCGGAATAATCGTAAGTTTCGACGGCTTCAAGCAGACAATGCTGTATATGGTCTTTCAGTACAATCTTAGCGACGCCGGACAACGCGCTTTGAACCGCCGCGATTTGCATTAAGACCTCCGAGCAATCGCGGCCGTCCTCTACCATTCGTCTGACGGACTCCAAATGCCCCGTTAAGCGCGAAAGACGGTTAAGCACCTGTTTAGTCTTTGTATGAGTGTGACTATGCTTGTGTTCATCGTGAGTGTGTTCGTCCATACGTCCCCCTAATTCAAATTCGCCGCTTCATCGCGTCAATCGTAACGTCGCCGATAACCGCTAAATCCTCCGCGCTGAATGCGTCGGGGACGTTATCGCCGAACAGTATCTGAGCCGCGGGCGGAATGTCGTCCTCCGACTCCCCTGCCCACAGGATATACCGAACCGTCAATCCTGGTAAAATACTCAAATCAAATGCCGCGTCGCCAAGCCGTTCTACCGCGGTCGCGCCCAAAGATTTCATCGCGTCAACCCATTTTTCTATTTTCTGTCCGAACGAGTAAGCCAGACGCTTAACGCACCGTCCCTGAAAGTTCTTATCATACAGCGAACCCCACGGCACATCGCGGTACGCGAGGAACGAACCGTTAAAGTTTGTCAGTCTGCCCTCCGACAAATGCCGCAAAAGCAAAATCTTCACATTATTGGCTACCTCCGGCGTTACGGAGAACTCCGGAAACGCAACCCTAAGCGGCTCGCCTAAGAACGTAACCGCGAACGATTCTCCGTTAAACGCGAACCCGCATCGACGCTGAATGTCGGAGGGGTCGAGTTTCCGGTAAATCTCCGAGTAATGCTCAATCGGTCTGCCTTCCTTATTATTGACAGCGGCGGGGGCAAGCCCCCGCCCGTTTGAATTGTCCATACTCGGTTATTCGGGCGCGTTATCGTACGCTTCGGCGACTTTTCCGAGGTACTCCACGACACCATTAATTCCGGACGTCATAAGCGTAATGAGAACCGCTCCGAGAACTTCCTGCTTTGTCGCTCCGGCTTTCTTAGCGAACGCGGTATGACCTAAGACCGAGCCTGTACCGCCGCGATGTACCTGCAACGCAATGTAGCATAGTTGAAAAGTCTTTGCGTCTAAGCCGCAGTCTTTCTCAATTACTCCCGCGTAATCAAAGAACGCCTTCATTGTTTCGGGGTTTTCTTTTTCCCAAGCTTCAAACGGATTCATAGGGTATGTCCTCCTGATATTTTATTTGTTTTTATTCTACCATATTACAAAGCGATTGTCAACACAAAAAATGCTGTCAATCGCCTCTATCGCGCTGTCTATTGCACGCGGTACAGAAATGTCGTATCAAATTCCTCTTTGCTTTTCTCTACTCCGAAGCCTTTGCCGTGCTTGATAACGACTCCGTCAGCGCGAGTAGTAAACTCACGCTCCAACGCGTAACGGAACATCTGGCGGCCGCGAACACCGAAAGTTGAAGTATGTTCGAGAATCAGCTTAACCATCTTCGTTTCATCGTTCAGCGAGCAGATACATTGTAAAATAACGCCCGGACGGCTCTTTTTACCCGTTATCGGGATAAACGACACGTCAAGCGCGCCCTCGGAGCGCAGTATCTCCGCCGCGCCGCCAAGTTGTTCGCCGGTCATATCGTCAATGTTACACGACAATTCCACGACTTCCTCATTGGGGTGAATATCGCGGACATCGTCGCCGTAGCCCAATAAGCCCCTTAGTATGTTCGGACGCGACGGGAACTCCATTTTACCCAGTCCGTAACCGATTGTATCAACCACCATTACGGGCTGAGGTCCGAAGCTATTCGCGAATTTCTTAATCAACGCGGCTCCGGTCGGAGTACAAAGTTCAAACAGCAGTTCCCCGTCGCCGTATGTAGGTATACCCTCAAGCAGAAACGCGGTCGCGGGCGCGGGAACCGGAATCAATCCGTGTTCAGTCTTTACGCTTCCGCCGCCTACGTTTACAGGCGACGCTACGATATTGTCCGCGCCAATCATTTCAAATAAAGTACATACCGCCGCGACGTCGAATATAGCGTCGTACGCGCCTAACTCGTGGAAGTGAATCAACTCAACTACTTCGCCGTGAGCTTTACTTTCCGCGTTGGCAATCAGGTTGTAAACGTCAATTGTATCGGCTTTGACTTGCTCGGAGCCCGGTACTGTTTTCAGCAAATCCATAATGTCCTGCAAGCTGTGATGATGATGTGAGTGATGGTGGTGAGAATGGTCGCCGTCCGGCGCGTGTTCTTCCTCGCCGCCGATTCGTACCGAGGTATGCAGTCCGGAGATTGCTCCGCGAGTTTCCTCCGAAATTTTGAAGCCGACGCCCGGCAGCATAGCGGCAATCGCGCCGATTTTCTCCTCGGCGGCAGTCTTGTCGTCTACAAGGTCGAACAACGCGGATACCAGCATATCGCCGGAAGCTCCCATCGAGCAGTCTAGGTATAGTGTTTTCATAGTGTCCCTCCGATTTTATTGGTTAACGTACCGGTAAAATTGTTCCGATACCTAATCTCCCATTTTGATTTGCGCGCTGAACTTTTTACCCGCGGCAGGTAGCGCTCCGTATTTATATCCCGACGGGCTTTCGATTCCGCTGTCCTCAAACCAGACAATCCTTGTAAGTTCCGATTTGCTCCTAAGCGTGACAACCTGAACTCCCTGAGTATCCCTCGTCATTTTTAGGGTCAATTGCGTTGTGCTGAACACAAGGGCTTTAGAATCCGACGTAAACGCCGCGGCTTCGCGCTCGCTATCAAAGAAAAGCGTTGTTACAAGCGGCGACTTGTCCGAGTACGCTCCGGTAAGTTTCTTGCGATTCGATTTCGTGGAGTACGCCGAAAGCGGAACTCTGGCGATTTTTCCGTTAGCGAACGCAAATAGCATACTTCCCGACCAATCTCCCGCGACCGCCATATATACTACGCTCTCGCCGTCGTCCATACCAAGTTTCGCCGGAATGTAATCGCCCAATTGCGACGCTTTACCGTCCGCGAAATCTCCGACTTTCGCCTTGTAAGCCTGACATTTGTCGGAAAAGAAAATCAGTTCCTCGCGATTCGAGCATTCCACGGTCTGACCGGGGGCGTCGTCCTCTTTATATTTTTGCTCGCCGGACATTCTTAGCGACTGCGCCGTAATCTTCTTGAAATAGCCGCCTTTCGACAGGAACAGAGTTACCGGGTAATCCTCCGCGCTGTCGTCCTCGTCCTCGTCAACGTCAGGTTCGTAGGCTGAAATTATGTCCGTGCGGCGCGGAGCGCCGTACTTTTTGCTGACAGCTTTTAATTCGTCCGTGATAATCTTCTTAACGCGCTCTTTATCGCCGACTATTAGCTCCAGTTCGGCGATTTCGCGTTCAAGCTCGTCCGTCTGCCTGATTTGTTTGAGGATATACTCGCGGTTAATGTTCCGCAACCGAATTTCCGCGACATAGTCCGCTTGAATTTCGTCAATTCCGAATCCAATCATAAGGTTCGGAACGACTTCGTTCTCGCTTTCAGTTTCACGGATAACGCGAATCGCCTTGTCAATGTCCAAAAGGATTTTGCCTAATCCCCTGAACAAATGCAGACGTTCTTTTTTCTTATTCAGGTCGTAGAAAACCCTGCGGCGAACGGTCTCAATTCGCCACGCCGTCCACTCATCCAATATTTCCGCGA
>JAISKY010000284.1 GCA_031260745.1 Oscillospiraceae bacterium | reverse complement strand
CAACCGCGTTATGGCGATGATGGACGACATCAAGGCAAACGTCGCGCGCTGGAACGACGAGGGTGAAGTCGCGGACTATCTTAGGAAAATACTTCACAAGGAAGCGTTTGATAAAAGCGGGTTGATTTACGGAATGGGACACGCAATATACTCGCTGTCAGACCCGAGAGCGGTTTTGTTCGAGGGATTTGTCAGCAAGCTCTCGGAGTACAACAATCGCGCGGACGAATACAGGTTATACACATCAATCGCGCGGCTCGCGCCGGAGATTATCGCGGCGGAACGCCGAATGTACAAGGGCGTTTCCGCGAATATCGACTTCTATTCGGGTTTCGTGTACGAGATGTTGGAGTTGCCGCGCGAGTTGTTCACTCCGATATTCGCAATCTCCCGAATCGCGGGTTGGAGCGCGCACATGCTGGAGGAAATCGTTTCCGGCGGTCGGATTATTCGTCCGACATATAAAAGCGTAGCGCCGAAAACCGCGTACGTACCTTTGGACGAACGCGGTTAGTGAATGTGAAGTATCGTTTGGAAACGTAATATTCAGAATTTTAAGATTTATGTAGTACCGCGACTTGACGACGGGACGCGATACCGGTATAACCGTCAAAATCGCCCATGACGCGGTTAAACTGTCGCCGCAGATAATCAGAAAAGAGGTCAGTTCCGTGAATGACAGAAATAGCGGCCGAGAAAATAACTCCCGCGCGGCGTACGACGCGCTGACAAGGAATCACATATTCATTATCAGCCCGACGTCATTCCGCAAATCGGCGGATATGGATTCGCTGATTCAAAAGGTGAATAGTTATTTCGGTGAAATGGAAAACGCCGCTTATGCCGTTTTCATTTCGCGCTATCAGCGAAGCGCCATCGGTATAATAAGGAACTATGTGAGGTCCGTCGGACCCGGAAAAATCGTCCGCGTTTATGCCGTGGGCGACAGCAGTATTATGTTCGACTGCCTTAACGGAATTGTCGGACTGGATAATACGGAGCTTGCGGTTATTCCCTACGGCGCGCGTACTGATTTTATCCGCGTGTTCGGAGAAAATCAGGAGGCTCTGTTTAGAAATATCGAGTTGCAGGCGACGTCACCCACCGTGACGTCGGATATTTTGCATTGCGGAAGTAACTACGCGCTTAGTTTTTGCCTGATTGGTCTGGAGTCGCTTGCCAACGCCACGGCGAACAAACTTATACATAAATTCTCACGCGCTTGCAAGATGTTTCCCAAGTTGATGAACATTCTATTTTATTACGGCGGACTTTGCTCCGTATTCAACAATGACGTACATTTCCAGCGGTATATACTTACAATTGACGGAGAGGTTTTCACCAGCACGTGCGCGACGATAAATATCGCAAACGTCCCTTATTACGGCGGCGATAAAGGCGCTATTCCCGAAGCCGTGCCGGACGACGGCTGGCTTGACGTATTATACAGCAAAACCAAAAGCCTTTTGGCTACGCTCGGAGTTTTCATACCGTATATGATGGGCAAATATAAGGAGTATCCGCAATATTTCGTGCATAAGCGAGCGAGGGAGATTTCTATTCGCTCCGACCTGCCGTTAATGCTGGATTTAGACGGCGAGGTTTTTTTCGATACAAATATTAATATAAAGATTATTCCGCAAGGCGTGAAAATAGTTTCGCCCGGAGGTATGGAATATATAAGGAGATTGCCAAATGAATAACAGAACCCGACCGGACGGCGGATATTTTCAGATGTCTGTTTTTATCGCGCTTTTCAGCGCGGCTATTATCATCGTAATTCATTGGTCGGAGTATCGGGCGGGCGGATTCGCGGCATCTTTGTCTATCGGTATTTGCGTAGCGCTTATCGTGGTAAGTTTCTTTATACTCAGAAGAATAACAAAAATCGGAGTTGACACCGCGGATTCCGGATATTTTCGCGCGGCAAATATGTTTGCGATATCAAGTGTGGTGTCATTTATATTGATACGTTTGCCGGAATATCTTGTCAGCGGTCTGTATTTTAGGGTAACTGTGCTGGTAGTAGCCTGCGTATGTATAATCGTCATAATGACAATATTTATGATAACAGTAAAAAATAACCGCTCCTTAGCGTTTATTATTCCGACCGTTATTTTTACGATGTACACCGCCAGTACGGCGGTTATTGGCGGAACGGGATATTACTTCCTTGTTTATCTCTGTATATGCGGAATCGGAGCGGTATATTGCGACTATAAAAAACTGCTTCAATTCATTCTACTTTCTTTTATTGTAATTTTAGTTCTTGGGTTCACGGATACTCCGTTTTTAGGCGATGGTTATAAGTTCAACGATTTTATACTGTTTTGGGTTATTTCGTCATATACCGCGGTATTTTTTATGATGCTGTCACGGTTCGCGACAGACAAAAACAGCCGCTCCGCCAAAGCTACGAATATGTTCACCGAGATGATGGCGATAACTCCGAATTTGGTCGCGATGATTGACGAAATGAAATGCGTAACGTATATCAGCAAGCCACTTGCGGAACTGGCGCACATAGAGGACCACGAAATGGCGGTCGGACGTCCGCTTATTGACCTTTTCCCTGAAATGAATATGAAACTTATGATTAGCGACGTACTTGAGAAAGAGGGATTTTTTGAGGATACGATGGAGCTTAACCTAAACGGCGAAACTCGATACTTCAAAATAATCTCCAGCGAATTGACTATTGACACGGAAGGTCGGTTCATTGACATTAGCGATATTACTCCGATTGTCGCGGCAAGAATTGAAGCGGAGCGAGCAAATCAGGCTAAAAGCGCATTCCTCGCGAAAATGAGCCACGAAATCCGCACCCCGATGAACGCAATCCTGGGTATGAGCGAACTTATACTGCGTGAGGACATTACCTCCGACGCAAGGGAACACGCGTTGGGAGTAAGACACGCGGGTACAAATCTGCTATCCATAATAAACGATATTCTCGATTTCTCCAAGATTGAGTCCGGCAAAATGGAGATTATCATTGAGGAATATCAGTTTGCCTCGCTGATAAACGATGTTATTAACATTATCCGTATGCGGCTTGACGATAAAAATATAAGGTTTATCGTCAATATAGACGGCTCTCTGCCGAGCGTTTTGTACGGCGACCATATTCGCGTAAGGCAAGTATTGCTGAATCTTCTGAACAACGCCGTCAAGTACACCCCGGAGGGGCATATTTCACTTGACGTGGAGGGAACTCGCGCCGAATCTGACAGTATTATTATGACATTCAAGGTTTCGGATACGGGCATCGGAATCCGCGAGGAGGACATAGACAAGTTATTCGGCGATTTCGCCCAGTTCGACACTCACTCCAACCGTAATATCGAGGGTACGGGTCTTGGTCTCGCAATCACGAAAAATCTTTGTCTCGCGATGGGCGGCGACATCAGCGTTACCAGCGATTACGGCGCGGGCAGCGTATTTACCGCGACTTTTCCACAGGTAATCAAAGACAACGCGCCGGTCGCGGCGATTTTAGACGCCGACTCGAAAAACTTTCTGATTTACGTTGAGCACGCGCTGTACGCGCAGTCAATAGTCAGCGCGGTCAAAAGTTTAGGCGTACGCTACAGTGTCGCGATAAACAGCGAGGAGTTCTCCGACGCGTTGGAAAGCGCGAGTTACGATTTCATCTTTGTAGGTACGTCTATATTTAAGAAGGCTGAGAAACTGCTGAAAAAGCGAATGGCGGACTCGGCGTTGGTTTTGTTCGCGGAGTTCGGGGAGATACCGGACAAACCAAACGTGCCTGTTTTGTTTACTCCGATACATTCAATCTCAATCGCAAACCTGATAAACGGAGTCACCGACGCCGACGTTTACTACGAAAGCAAATCCGCGAGTATCCGGTTCACCGCTCCGGACGCCAGAGTTTTAATTGTTGACGACATCGCGACCAACCTCAAAGTCGTTGAGGGTCTTATCGCGCCGTATAGAATGCGGGTGGATTCCTGCGAAAGCGGCGCCGAGGCAATTAAGCTGGTAAAAAAGAATGAATATGACATAGTGTTTATGGACCATATGATGCCGGTTATGGACGGCATTGAAGCGACCGCCGCGATTCGCGCGTTAGACGGCGAAAGATTTCAGACCGTTCCTGTTATCGCGTTAACCGCGAACGCCGTTAGCGGTATGCGCGAGATGTTTTTGCAAAGCGGTTTCCACGATTACCTCTCCAAACCGCTTGAATTAACGAAGTTGAATGAAATCGTCGAAAAGTGGATTCCGAGGACAAAGCGCGTCATAGCGACGCAAAGCGCGGCTCATTCCGCTCCCGCTTCAAGCGAAACGCTCGGTATTAAGGGCGTTGACACGAAACACGGTCTAGTAATGACCGGAGGTTCCGATACCGTATACCGTGAGGTTCTCGTGCTGTTTTGCCGCGACGCGGAATCGCGGTTAGGGTTTTTGCGGAATGTTCCCGACGAAACTGAACTGCCGTTGTTCACAATTCAAGTACACGCTCTGAAAAGCGCGTCGGCAAGTATCGGCGCTGCGGCAATATCAGCGGAAGCGGCGTTTTTAGAGGACGCGGGAATACGCGGCGACTTACCCGCAATCCGTGCGCGGTTAGACGAATTTCGCGAAAACCTTTCCGCATTAATAGAGAATATCAAAACCGCGCTGCCGTCAGACAAACCGGAAGTAACCTCCGAATCGCGGTTAGACAAAGCGGCGCTTCTGCGTCTTAAAGATGCGTTAGACACCGAAAATACAAGAGCGGCGGACGCGATTTTAGACGAGATTACGCTTACGCCGTACGACGAGAAAACCACAACCGCGCTGTCCGCGATTTCGGACTGTATTTTGGTGTCCGATTTCAAAGAAGCCGCCGAAACTGTCGGCAAACTATTGGAGATTGAATAAACTGTTTATATAAATAATATGTGTACTTATAGCTTGACATTTTGTGAAAGTATGTTATAATTGATTCGTTAAAACGTAAATTTGCCGTGGCGTTTGAGTAATAGTAAAGTCCCAATTTGCGAAGCCGGTCGGGCTTCGCAAATTATCTATAAAAAAGGAGTCAGACTAAAAATGAGCGACCTGTTCTACAAACCCAAAAACATCTACGAAACCGCGTCCGACGAGTTGGTTTCCAAGTTTTACAGCTATGCGGAAAGTTACCGCGAGTTCCTCAACTCCGCGAAAACCGAGCGCGAGTGCGCCGAATCCGCGGTTAAGCTCGCGAAATCCAAAGGCTTTTGGGAGTACGTTCCCGGCGAGAAAATCAATCCCGGCGACAAGATTTTCTCCGTTAATCACGGCAAAGCCGTGACGCTTGCGGTAATCGGTAAACGCTCACTCCGCGACGGAGTGAACATCGTCGCCGCGCATATTGACGCTCCGCGCCTTGACCTAAAAGGTTCGCCGCTGTACGAGGACGGCGAGATGGCGTTCCTGAAAACTCACTACTACGGCGGCGTAAAAAAGTATCAGTGGCACGCGATTCCGTTGGAGATTCGCGGAGTTGTAATTACATCGGACGGAAACGCGGTTAATGTTTCAATTGGCTCGGATAAGAGCGACCCGCAGTTCGTGATTACGGATATATTGCCGCATTTGGGCGCGGACCAGCAGAAGAAAGTTCTTGCCGACGCGTTTCCCGGCGAGGGTCTGAACATTCTTATCGGCTCTAAGCCGGATAGCTCGGATTCCGAGGAAAAGGAAAAAGTCAAATTGGGAGTTCTAAAACTCCTTAACGAAAAATACGGAATAAAAGAGGAAGATTTCCTTTCGGCGGAGCTTGAGATTGTTCCGGCGTTTGAGGTACGCGACATAGGGCTTGACCGCTCAATGCTCGGCGGGTACGGACACGACGACAGAGTTTGCTCCTACGCCGCGCTGACCGCGCTGACCGACCTTGAGGATACTCCCGATAAAACCGCGGTCGCGCTTTTGGTTGACAAAGAGGAAATCGGTAGCGAGGGCGTTACGGGAATGCAATCCAGAGCGTTTGAGCGTTTTCTTGGCTCGCTTACCCGCGCTCAGGGAATTAGCCTTGACGATTGCCTTTCGGAGAGTTTCTGCGTATCGGCGGACGTGTGCAACGCGTTCGACCCGAATTTCCCGGAGGTTTCGGACAAACGCAATAACGCCAGACTTAACTACGGCGTTAGCTTTATGAAATACACGGGTTCAAGGGGTAAAAGCGGTTCCAACGACGCTAACGCGGAAACAATCGGGAAACTTCGCCGGATATTCGCGGCGAACGACGTAGCGTGGCAAATGGGCGAACTCGGCAAGGTTGACCAAGGCGGCGGTGGTACGGTAGCTATGTATATGGCAAGGCGTAACATTGAAACAATAGACGCGGGCGTTCCGGTGCTTAGTATGCACGCTCCGTTCGAGCTTATCTCGAAAGCCGATTTGTATATGACCTACAAGGCTATGCTCGCGCTATACGAAAACTAAAATATTGCGGACTCCGCTACGGCGAATTATTTTGTGATTAATCAAATTTTAAGGAGAACAAACACTATGGCAAACCCAATTGCGAAGATTGAAACGGAACACGGCGTGATGGTCGCGGAGCTTTATCCGGAGACCGCTCCGGAAACCACGGCGAACTTTATCAAGTTGGCTCAACAGGGATTTTACGACGGACTGATATTCCACCGCGTAATCCCAGGTTTTATGGTTCAGGGCGGCGACCCTGACGGCGACGGTACGGGCGGTCCCGGTTGGTCGATTAAGGGTGAGTTCGCTAAAAACGGATTTCAGAACGACCTGAAGCACGTTCGCGGAGTGCTTAGTATGGCTCGAGCGAACGACCCTAACAGCGCAGGCAGTCAGTTTTTCATTATGACCGACGACGCTACTCATTTGGACGGCAATTACGCCGCCTTCGGCAAACTTACGGGCGGGTATGACGCGCTTGACGCGATAGCGGAAACTCCTACAGACCGCTCCGATAAACCGGAAACCGAGCAAAAAA
>JAISKY010000241.1 GCA_031260745.1 Oscillospiraceae bacterium | reverse complement strand
GTATCGGAGTAGGCGCGGGTGTCGGCGTAGGCGTAGGCGCGGGTGTTGGTGTTGGTGTTGGTGTAGGAGTAATCGTTGGTGTGGGAATCAAAGTCGGCGCTGTTGGTTCGGACGAGGTTTCCGGAGTTGGTGTTGATTCCGGCGTAGCGATATTCGCGGGATAAAACGGGTTTGCCGCCGCTCCGCTGTACGTTAGGGTTACGGACTGCGTGGAGTTATCCCACTCAACCTCTCCTTTGCACAAGTAGGCGATAAGTTCCGCAGGGCAGTACATAGCTCCGTTAATCGTAGATGTGGCGGCAAGTAACGCAATGTTCAAACCGTTCAGTCTCGCGTCCGCGCTGTCAAGTTTCAGTTCGACAATGCTGTCGCAGTATTTAGCGGATACAACTCCCGTAAACTCGTCGTATGTGACCGCGCCGCCCATTGCTTCAAGCAGTCCGCGCAACGGAATCATTGTAGAACCGCTCACATCAAGCGGAGCGCTGCCGCTGCCGTCGATAGCCGTATTAACGCCGTTGACCGTCATATTCGGGTTGCCGATTTGCAAAACGATTACATTTTCCGCGGTAGGTTCCGGCGTTGCCTCCGGCTTCGTCAGTTCGTAAAGCATAACCAGAATATCCGGGCTGTCCGGAAGTTCGTCAAGACCTTTACTCAAGACCTCGATTGCCTTGTCTGGTTTGCCTAGCGCAATGTACGCCTCCGCCGCGCCTATGTAAGCTCTGGCGTTCTTAGGTTCGACTTCAATTACTCCGAGTAACTGCGCGACAGCCTGCTCGTAGTTTTGTTCAAGCAAATACTTCTCGCTGAGCGAGAATAGTTCCGTAGCTGAAAGCGGTTTCTCTGCTTTCGCGCAAGCAGCAAAGAGCGTTATTAGTAACGCAAGGGCGGCGCCAATGGCAATTATGCGTTTCATACGATTACCTCTTTTTTTACTCAGATAATTGACCGGTTCGTCTGACGGATTCTATTTAATATAGTTATAGCCGCCATATATGTATCCTTTGGCAGCTATAATATATTTTTACCATCGCCGCCCCGGTTGTTTGATAAGCGATATTTTCGTTGTAAAAGCGTTGAGTTTGTTTTTTTCGCGCTTCTGCGAGCGTTTATACTTACATATAATGTATTGTATCACAATTTTTGCTGAATTGCAAGCGGTAAATGTAAAACTTATCTAAGTTTTCAACGGTTGCGTCCTCGTTTTATCATAAGCCGACAGTAAAGGCAATAAAGAACCAAGGGCAGTCAGATGACTGCCCTTGGTTCTTTACTTAGTCTATCGCGATGTTTGTCTTTTTCGGAGTTTTATCCAATTTCGCGATGTCAATCGTCAGGATTCCGGCGTCCAGCTTTGCCTTTACGCTTTCGGGGTCGGAGTCCGCAAGATACAACATTCGCTGAGCCGATGAAGCGCGAGTTTCACGGTGAACATACACTTTTCCGCTGTCCTCTGTGTTTTCCTCTTTTTTAACCGCGAGTGTCAAATACCCGTCGTCGGACAAATCAAGCGTAATGTTCTCCTTAGCGATACCGGGAATCTCCGCCGAGATTGTATATTCAATCTCGGATTCCTTGACATCTACCTTGAAACCTCCCGCCGAAGTGAAACCCGCCAGCGCGGAACCGGAACGCTCCGAGAGTTCCCGAAACATATCCTCAACCTGCGCGAACGGTGAGAACGAACCTCTGCGTGAAAAAGGTACGAGTTCAAACATAATTAGTTTCCTCCTGTTAAATATATAGTTTGTTTTGTGATTAGCACTCTACCCTGTCGAGTGCTAACTCTTGATTATAGAATAACACGCCGCTAACCTTTTGTCAATAATTAAGTTTGAACATATTGTAAATCCAATATACATATTGTGAATAATTTTTCACGTCAGAAACAACGTATTTTGTCAGCGAAAAACAAAAAAGAGAGCTGTTTTACGGCTCCCGTTTTTTGTTCGACGCAATTTGCGTTTACAGCGATGAGCGGAACATAACTACAACCGTTAAAATGAAGTGGAACAGCAACGCCTTTACGGGCGACGCGGCTACAAACGCTCCGGAATGGCATAGAAAGAACATTGCGAACGCTCCGATAACCGAGCTTAGCGCGGACATATTCGTACCGAACTTAGCGCGGTTGTACAGCCATTTACCTGCCTCCGCTATGTCCGCGAACGCGCTTAGACTGTCCTGCGACATCAGCGCGGACGGCTTAGCCTTTGTTTCCATACTGTCGTCCGATAGCGCGTAACGCTCGTCATACGGCGGAAACTCCAGATTCTGCAAGTCAAGTTTGAATTTGGAGCGCAACATTGTCGGAGTAATATTTACGTCGCGGGTCGCCAATAACGGACTAATCTTGTATTTTGACATACGCAACAACGCCTTTTGAACTTTTTCGGAGGGAGCGTACTGCACGATGAACACTCCGGCGGCTACTCCGTTTATCGAGAGGAATACCGCTCCGCCGATTTTGGTAGGAACTTCGTCAAGTACAATGTTTTTCAGACGCATAAACGCCTCGCTTCCGAAATAAACCTTGTCGCCGCCGATAACGGCGGACAGACCTCCTGCTTCGTGAGTTACAAAGCCGGAAATTCCGGCGGGCGCAAGCCCGTATTCCTCTAATAGCTCACTGAAGATTTTTGTTAGTCCCGAACCGGAATGAATTATCATTGACGCGGTATAAAGTACGACCTGTTCAACCGAAAAATTCTGAGCAACCTTGAAACTACTCAACCTTAACGCGCTGGTTTTGAATAAGTCGTTGTCCTTGATAATCAGTCCGACTGTTCCGGAAATGTCCTCCGCGCCTTCCCAGGCGGCTAACGCCGTATTCGTTGAGGAAAGCCGCTTACTCGCCAGATTAAACGGCAAGTTAAACGCAAGCAGAGGGCTGAACGCGGCGGCTCCGCACGTTATCGCCGCCCATATTCGCAGAAACGCCTCCGTTCTTCCGGTTCCGATTGCGGATATTCCCGCAAGTACGGGAGCCGCAAGCATCAGCAGCGGTCCGATTTTTCCGAACAGTATTTCCGAGCAATCGCTCCGCGTAGCTTTGAACAGAAAACCCTCGGTACTTCCGACTGATTTGCTTAAAACCAGTCCGTTGTCTACTTTTTCCCATTCGGCGTATATTGCCAAAGTTTCCTTACCGAACGGAGCTATCGTTTTCAGCATTTTATTATACGCGCTTTTCCCCAACCTTGTACCGTACATCGCGAAAATCAGCGCGACCGACGCGGTCAGGCTGTACGGCATTCCGTACAAAGTTTCGCCCAGCAACATTGTATTAGCCGCATCCGCGAACGCCGCCATACCGGACAAAACTACCAGCGATTCCGCGCCCGGTTTGAACTTCAGCACGTCGTAAATACCGGTAATTACTACGTCAATTCCCAATACCGTGATAATCAACTGACCAATCGCTAGCGCGCCCGTTAGCGTAATTGAACTATCAAAAAACACCGACGGTAAACTCCACCCGAACGAAACCGCCAATGTAATATAAATCATAACAAGGCTTACCGTTACCGCGGCAAGCGTTCTGGCTCTAAGGTTATCGGCTCGCGCCGCATAGCGGTAATGTACGTCCTCCGGGGTAATCTGAGCATCATTTTCCGGGAAATAATCTTCGGCTTCCTCGACAGACTGTTCCGCGTCCTGAGCTTCAAGTTTCTCAACCTCCGCTTTTGCCTGTTCGACAATCGGACCAAGACGTTTTGTAGTATCTTCATCGGAACCGCTCTCC
>JAISKY010000237.1 GCA_031260745.1 Oscillospiraceae bacterium | reverse complement strand
GAAGTCGCGCATTAACATTCTCTCCGATATGGAGCGCGAGCTTGAGGGCTTTTCCAACGCTGTCCGCGTGGTCATTCAGGAGGGTCGCGTCAGCAGACTCCGGGGAATCCACGGCACCGTAGCCGATATTATCCGCACGGAGCCTAAGTACGCGCTCGCGGTTGAAATCGCGTTGGGCGCGGCGTTGCAGAACGTCATCGTTGACCGCGACGAGGACGCGAAAAGCGCGATAAATATGCTTAAACAGCGCAACGCGGGACGCGTTACGTTTTTACCGCTCTCGACGATTCGGGGGCAATACTCCGATTTACGCTCGCGTCTCAGCGGAATAGAGGGGATTGCCGCCGACCTTGTGACGTTCGACCGCCAATACTCGGACATTGTGGGGAATCTTTTGGGACGCACCGCGATTGTTGATACAATGGACACGGCAATCGCGCTTAGCCGCGAGAATAGCTCGCGGCTGAGGATTGTAACGCTTGACGGACAGGTGGTAAACCCAGGAGGCTCGATTACGGGCGGTAGCACCGGCAAAAGCGGCGGCATACTCTCACGCGCCGCGGAGATTGAAACGCTGAAAGTTCAGGCTGACAAGCTTGACCTCGCGCTGAAAACCGTATCGACCGAACTTGCCGAAGCGGAGCGCGAACTTGGCGCGGCGAAATTTGAGCTTGACGCGATTGTCACAAGTCAACGCGAAGTTCGCGAGAGCTACGTTCGCACCGAAGCGATTTACAATCAGGCTCAACGGAGAATCGAGGAACTCGCCGGAGAGCTTCGCACGGAGGAACTTGAAGCCAAGGAGCGTGAAACGGCTCTTGCCGCCGAAATCGCGGCGGTCAAAACCAAGCAGAACGCGTTAACTGCGAAAATCGGTACCGCAAGCGAACGCAAATCTCAGCTTGCGGCTCAAGCCGCTCACCATAGCGAGCGTTTGCAAGCGGTCTTAGCCGAGAAAATGGAATTTGAGGGTCGGCGTACCAAAGCGGAACGCGAAGCTCAGGAGGCTAACCGCGACATCATCAACGCGGAGCGCGACTATGCCGCGCTGGAACAGCGCAAGTTGTCCGCCGATATGGAAGAAAAGCAACTGCTTGACAAATTGTGGGATACATACGAGCTTAGCCGCACGGCGGCGGAAATAACCCGTCAGGATTTGCCGGACGGTTCCGTGAGCAAGGCTCAACGTAAAATCGGTGAGCTTAGACGCTCAATTTCCATATTGGGTATCCCTAACATTGGCGCGATTGACGAGTTTGAGCGCGTCAACTCCAGATATGTCTACCTTACGGAGCAGCGCGACGACATTCAACAGGCGAGAAATGAACTTTTGCGTGTCATCAGCGAAATCACCGCCGAAATGGAAAAAATCTTTACTCACGAATTCGCGCTTATCAACGAGAGTTTCAAGGAAACCTTTATTGAACTATTCGGCGGCGGCCGCGCGGAGCTTATTCTTGAGGACGAGTCCGACCCGCTTAACTGCGGAGTGGAGATTAAGGCTCAACCGCCCGGTAAGACGTTCCGCTCGCTTAGTTTGCTAAGCGGCGGCGAACGCGCGTTTGTCGCAATCGCGCTTTATTTCGCGATTATGAAGATTCACCCGACGCCGTTCTGCGTTATGGACGAAATTGAGAGCGCGCTTGACGAGGAAAATGTGCGCCGGTTCGCGGAGTATTGCCGTAAGATGTCCGCTAATACTCAGTTTGTGCTGATAACGCATCGGCGCGGCACGATGGAGGGCAGCGACATTTTGCTGGGCGTAACAATGCAAAAGGGCGTTAGCACAATATTGTCGCTCAACCTTGAAGAAAGCGAAAAGCTGGTAAATACGGCGTAGACAATGAATAATAGGACAAAGTTTACTTTGATAGGATTTTCAATATAATGAGATTGTTTGTCCCCGCCGACACGGCGGAAAGCGCGAGAGCGGCGGTTCAGTGCGGAGCCGACGCGGTAATAGTCAGGCTGAACGCGCCTAATGTCAGGCACGGCATTACCGTGGCTCAGTTATCCGCGCTTGCGGAGTATTGCCGCAACCGTAAAGTTGACCTTATTCTCCGGCAGTATACTCCGGTACTTGACACTACGTTGACTGACGAGCTTAAAATATGCGCGGCGGCGGCTAAAGCCGGAGTAAACGCGGTATTGACCTCCGACCTCGGATTTTATCGCGCCGCGCGTCAAATGCTTCCTGATTTTCCGTTTTACGCCGACGTGGGATTTTGTGTTCACAGTACGGGCGGAGTTTTAGCCGCGCAAAAACTGGGATTGGAACTTGCGATTATCACCGAGGAACTGTTTTTCTCGGAGCTTAACGCGATTTCGCTGAATTCCTCAATTCAATTCGTTGTTTTGAGCCGCAACTATAACGGCAATAATATAAACGAGTTAAAGAGCATTAAAAAGCTCAATTTGCTGATTGACTGTGACAGACCTGACGATACCGAATACGTAGCGGCATTGACCGAGCTTCACTCCAACGCGTTAAACGACGGACGAGCGATAGCGGACGCCGAGCTTGAAACGCTTGCTAAAGGTCCGCTTCCGATTGCCGCGATTCGCGCGGGGCTAATCAGCATTGAGCGGCGCGAAGTCTTTCCGATTAAGCGTCCGCGCTACAAAGGCGGCGAATTTATACCTCCGAGGATTATGCCGTGGGAACCTCACGGATTGCCGAAAGTCAACGTAAAGGTAAAATCCGTTACGCAGCTTTCGCGTGAAATCGAGAAACTGAATCCTAACGTAGTTTACGTTCCCGTTGACGAGTTATTGCTTGACCCCGCGCACCTTACGTACTTTTGGGATAACGAGGAAATAGAACTTTGCGCGGTTATGCCTGATATTATCCGCGACAGTCAGCTAAACGACGAAACCGAAAAATTGGAGCAAATCCGCAGGCTTCAGGTTCGCTCGGTATTAGTGTCCAACATCGGACACATAAGTCTCGCGGAGCGTTTCGGATTCAAAGTTAGAGGCTCGGCGAAACTTGCCGCCGCTAACTCCCAGGCGATTCAGCAACTTAGCGAACTGAAATTTACCTCGTGCGAGATTTGGAAAACGCTGACATCATCTGAAATTACACCGCTGTTCAAGTTTATCGACTGTGAAGTTAACTACCTTAATCACCGCAGAGCGGATAACTCCGGGATTTGGAGTGTTCTCGCGGAATTTACTAACGAGGGAGCGAGAGAATGCGCGGGAATACTACAGAGAATATCATCTTAGCGTCGGCTTCTCCGCGCCGGCGTGAGCTTATCGAACGACTTGGATTAACATTTACAGTCATTCCGGCTAAGTCGGAGCTTTCCGCCGAACCCGGCGAAGCTCCGGAACTCTCCGTCGTCAGAATCGCAAAAGCGAAAGCGGAGGAAATCGCGGCAGGTTCAAACGATTTACGGCTAATTATTTCCGCCGACACGATTGTCGTTATAGACGGCAAAATACTTGGCAAACCCGCTGACGCGGACGACGCCGCGAATATGCTTGCCGAGCTTTCCAGTAAAACTCACGAGGTAATTACGGCGGTTACGTTACTGAAAAACGGCGGCGCGTTAGAATTTACCGAACGCACGTTCGTAACATTCCGCGAGATTACTCCCGCCGAAATTAACGCGTATGTCAGTTCGGGAGAACCGCTTGACAAAGCCGGAGCTTACGGAATACAAGGACTCGGCGGTATGTTTATTGAGCGTATAGACGGCGACTATTATAATGTGGTCGGACTTCCGATTTGCGCTTTAAGTATCGCGCTGAAACGGTTCGGAATAGACCTGACTGAAAACTGGAGCTAAAATAATGAGAAATTTTTTCGCGAGCAGGGGAATTAAAGTAACGGCGATATTGCTGACGCTGATTCTCGCGTTGCTTGTCGCGTCACTGATTTGGGGCGGCAGCGGTTCCGTACTCAATGACGCGCTTAGGACTATGTTTTCGCCTGTCGAGCGGTTACTAAGCAACGGCGCGGAAAGGCTCAAAGACGTTTACGCCTATTTGTACGAGTTCGACAACATAACCGCCGAAAACGCCAGACTTAAAACTCAGTTAGCTAAAATGGACGAGGAAATCCGCGAAGCCCGCGGAGCCAACGAGGAAAACGAACGTCTAAAAAGACTACTTGAGCTAATGACGACTGAGCAGGATTGGGAACCTAAAGCGATAGAACCGCTAATTTCGTGGACAGCCTCAAGTTGGTCGTCCTCTTTCGTCATCGCCGGCGGAACCTCCGCCGGAATACAAATCGGCGACAGCGTAATCACCGAGGAAGGATTCCTTGTCGGACAAGTCATTGAGGTTGGCACTATGACCGCGAAAGTCCGCACTATAATCGACATTGATTCCAGCGTTGGAGCGTTGGTTGACCGTAACGGAATCTCCGGCGTCGCGTCCGGCGATTTTGAGCTTATGGAGCGCGGATTGTTAAAACTCGGAATGTTACCGACCGCGCCGGATTTGCTAAACGGCGATACGATTATGACGTCGGGTTCCGGCGAGGTTTTCCCGCAAGGTTTGGTTATCGGCACAATTTCCGCGTATAAAGCGGACAATTCGGGAATGAATTGGTACGGCGAGATTAAGCCCTCCGCAGATTTTGATTCGTTAACCGAAGTTTTCATCGTACGATAACGCGCGAATTTACATTTTTCGTTAGTATATAATACTGCCGCGCTCCGCATACTAAGCTCGTCGAACACAAATAGATGACAAACGAAATTACGGAGTGTGAATATGTCCACATTAACCACCAAAGAGCTTACCGCTTTAAGCGAACAAATTAAAGCGGAGCAGGTTCTTGTAAAGAAGTACCGTAAAATGGCGGAATTGGCAAGTGACGGAGCCGTCAAGACAGACCTGAACTCTTTTGCCGATAAGCACCAGCAACACGCAAATACCCTTATGGGCTTTTTGCAGTAGAGGAGTACAAAATGCAGAATCAACAGCAACAACAGCAGCAAAATTCGTTTTGCGACAAAGAAATCCTCAATGACGCTTTGCTGGGGCAAAAGCAAATCACGTCAACCTACAACATTTGGGCGGGCGAGTGCGTAAGCGAACAGCTTCGCAACGCGTTCCTAAATATTCTGGACGACGAACACCGTATTCAGTCCGGTATTTTCCGCGATATGCAATCGCGCGGCTGGTATCAGACCGAGCAAGCGGAGCAGCAGAAGATTTCTCAAACCAAACAGCAACTCTGCCAGGCGTAACCGAGCGTGACGCTCGTCGAACGCCTTGACACGCAACCCGTACCGGGAAAACCCCGCGACGCTCTAATGGCATCGCGGGGTTTGTGTTGGTATGTTGACATAGCGGCCGCAAGTCGTAAAATTTAGCGTAAAGTAACGAAATTTGTGTAATACGCCGAAAACAAAAATCCAGTCAAGTTACCTTGATAAAACCCGCTAAATAGCTGTTTTTTTATATGTCAAAGCAAAGAGAATAATCTTGTTTATGACAATTTTCTAGTAATATGTAGGTTGACAAATTTGAAAGATTGTGATATAATGTCTGATAGAATATGCAATACATTATAATAGGGGAAAGTTTATGACACATACGAAACAGCGTGCCGCTTTCGGGCTTGTCACGCTTCTTTTTTTCATAGTGATTGCGGGTTGCGGTACGGTCGGAGGCGCGACGCCGTCAGCGACGTCGTCAGCGACGCCGTCAGCCGCGAGCTTGCCAATATCTGACGGCGAAAACGCGGAACTGTTCGCGAACGGTAACTTCGCGTTCATTCAGTCTTACGAATCTTCGCCGGACGCTTGTAAAACTCAGCTTTCCATAATTGAGCGTAACGGCAAAAAAGCTCTGCTTGCCGACGTTTCCAACGGCGGTACGCCTTACCTTGCAATTGACGTGTCAAGTCTGCTCGGCGAGGACGTGTCAAATCTCCGCTCTATGGAAATCGACGTTGAAACTACGAATCCAGACGGGGAGTTTTACGCGGTTTCGGGTACGATTACCGCGTTATCGGGCGCGGACAGACTGCAAGGCGCGCCTGACCCGTGGAGCGTATATCTTGCGGCAAAAAACCCCAATATAGCCCGCGCCGCGCTTAACGAAACCGAGTATATGATTTCCGGCGCGTACAATATGTTTATTTTCTCAAAAGAAGTGGACAACGCGCTGACCGGCGGCGCGGGACCGACGAATTTCATAATTCTCGGTATTCGTTTCTACGGCGAAAACGGCGCGGAGCTTACCTTAAATACTGACGCGGTGTTCTCCGCGCCGGAGGGCTTCGGCAGACCCGACCGCTCAAATCTGCTCGAAACTTCCGGCGAAACCACTATTGACGGCTCATCGGGCAATTCGCCCGGAGGTTGGGGACAGGCGGTAGCGATTACGACCATTCACGGCGGGGGAGCGTTTGACGCGTCTGTAATCGCGCCCGGAAGCGTCATTACCGTATACTACGCGTCAGAGTCGGCGCCCGAACTAATCCTGCAAAGCTGGTCAGGCGGAGAGGGTTTGGCAAAAGCCGCTCCGGCGTATGTGAACGACTCCGGAACTATCGCGCAGTTTCTTTATGACGACATTATAACGGCGTTTAACTCGAATGATTTAGAGGGCTTGCTTGACCAGTTATACGCAGGCGACACAGGTGAGAAACTGGATGTTTACGCTATGTCCGTAGCAACCGTAACAGGAGGTGATACGCAATGACAAAGAGAATCTTAGCCGCAATACTGACCGCCGCGCTTGTAATTGCGTTATCCGCCTGCGGTAACGGCAGTCAAACGGTATCAAGTAATACTCCCGCGCCGTCAGATACTCCGGAGGTTTCACCCAGCGCCGGCGTCAGCGCCGTACGTTACACCGCCGACGGCAAACGCATTATAACTATCGGAACGTGGTCGGATATTTATTACGTTTCCAAGCATACGTCAATCTATGACGACCCGACTGTGCCGCATTTATCTGACGACGACGATGAAGAAACCAAAGCTGAAAAGGAACACCGTATTCAAATCGCGGAGCTTAGACTTGCCAAACTCCGTGAAGTCGAGCTGAAATATAACGTAGTTATCGAGTACGTGAATCTCACGTTTGAGGGCATACAGGAGAGTATACGCACGTCAATCGCCGAAGGAATCCCCGACGTGGACATCTATCAGGTTGATTCGCAGTTCGGCATACCCGCGGTGCTTGACGGACTTGCTATCGCGCTTGAGGATATAGGGCTTGCGAACACCGACGTTTTCAACGAGCAAGCCGTTACAAAAAATCTGAAACTCGCCGGACAGGACAAATCGTATCTGTTCAATCCGTCGAATAGCGGAGGAGTTTCGTCGTATCCGCTCGCGTTCAATCTTGATATGGTTGAAGCCGCCGGTCTTGAAAATCCGCAGGACTTGTTCGACCGCGGCGAGTGGACGTGGGACGTTTGGGAAAATTACCTCAAAGTTCTGACCGTAGACGCCGACGAGGACGGTACTCCCGAAGTTTACGGTTACAGCGGTTACTGGACAAATATGCTTAATAATCTGCTGATGTCTAACGACGCGGGTATCGCTCGGGGTGAAAAACAAACGATGGACAGTAAAGAAACTCGAGAAGTGTTCGATTTTATATACAAGATATATAATACGGACAAAACGGCGCGTCCGTGGGATTCGGCGAACTGGGAAATCAACAATAAACTGTACGCCGAGGGTTTGTCCGCTTTTTGGATTGGAGCGGACTGGATATTCGACCAGCAGGGCGGCAACGACTTGCCGTTTGAAATCGGTATCGTACCGTGGCCGTGCGGACCGTCCGGCGACCCCGCGACAAACCACTATTCGTCGCCCGATATGAATTGGTATATGCTCCCAAAAGGCGCGGAGGATTCTGAACTAATTTACAATGTCATTTTTGACTGGCTCAACTGGTACGATTTTGACACTGAAAAAGCGGACGACTACGACTGGTCGCGGGAGCGATACGGCTCGGAGCGCAATTTCGCTTACGCGCTTATGATGTCACAGCGTCAGGGATTTGACCTTTGGGACAGTCTTTCAAAAATCGTAAACTTCTCGCTTGTGTATCTTATGACAGGCGCGCAGAATACAACGCAATTTATCGAGAGTTACGCTGACGCTTACCAGAACGCTCTTAACGCGTACTTCACCAATTAGGAATCGCGAATTATAAACGGAGGGAATATCGGTGCCGAAAATTAAGCGCATAATATTGATGTTGTTCGCGCTTGTAATTACGGCGCAGCTATATTCCTGCGCGTCACAGCCCGGTTACTCCGCAGAGCAAACCTCAGACAGCGTAATGAACTACCGCGACGTTGAGGGCGTTACCTTGGAAGAAATAGAGGCTATTGAGG
>JAISKY010000219.1 GCA_031260745.1 Oscillospiraceae bacterium | reverse complement strand
TGAACGGTGAACAGTGAACAATTACGGGGGTTGGACGTAGGAACGACCTCTACTGTTAAGGAGTATGCGGCTATGAAAAAACTTGCGAAGCCTCTTAGCGCGGCGGGTTACGGAGTTTGTTGCGCGGCGGTGCTGACGTTTCTGGCGTTGAGTTTGTTCGGCTCTGACGAACGCGCGACGGGTTTTCTGATGATGTGTACGCGACCGACTTTTTTGGCTACGTTAGCGCTGTGTAAATCGCGGAACATCAATCTGTTGAGCAACCCTAAACGGCAGGGCATAAAATGGCTGATTGCCGCTCCGCTGGCGATTTGCGGAGTTTACCTCGCGTATGTTCTTATTTCGATTATCCTTATGGCGACTTCGCTATTCGCGGTGACAATTATAAAATTTCTATCCGGAGGATTCTAACAAATGAAAAAGCAAGTTAAAAAGTGCGTACTGGCGTATTCGGGAGGGCTTGACACGTCCGTCATAATCCCGTGGCTGAAAGAGAACTACGGCTGCGAGGTTATCGCGGTTTCCGCCGACGTAGGTCAGGGCGACGAGCTTGACGGGTTGGAGGCCAAAGCGCTCGCGACCGGAGCGTCAAAGCTATACATCGAGGACATTACGGACGAATTCGTAGACGAGTTCATAGTTCCGACGCTGAAAGCGGGAGCGAAGTACGAGGGATATTTGCTCGGAACGTCGTTCGCTCGACCGGTTATCGCTAAGCGTATCGTGGAAATTGCGAAGAAAGAGGGCGCGGACGCTATCGCTCACGGTTGTACCGGAAAGGGCAACGACCAGGTAAGGTTTGAGCTTACCATCAAACGCTTCGCGCCGGAGATGACGATTATCGCTCCGTGGCGCGAGTGGGATTTGAAGTCACGCGACGACGAAATTGACTACGCGGAGGCTCACAATATTCCGCTGAAGATTAACCGCGAAACTAACTACTCCAAAGATAAAAACCTCTGGCACCTTAGCCACGAGGGTTTAGAGCTTGAGGACCCCGCGAACGAGCCGCAATACTCTAAAGAGGGTTTTTTGGAGATGAGCGTCGCTCCGGAACAAGCTCCGGACGCTCCGACCTACGTTGAAATTGACTTTGAGCAAGGCGTTCCCAAAGCCGTCAACGGCGAAAAGTTATCGGCAAGCGATATTATCCGTAAGCTGAATAAACTTGGCGGCGATAACGGTATCGGACTGCTTGACCTCGTGGAAAACCGTCTTGTCGGAATGAAATCGCGCGGAGTGTACGAAACTCCCGGCGGCGCGATTCTGTATCACGCTCACGAGGTACTGGAAACGCTGACGCTTGATAAAATGACGCTGCACATGAAGTCGCGGCTCGCGATTGAGTTCGCGGAGCTTGTCTACAACGGACAGTGGTTTACTCCGCTTCGCGAGGCGCTTAGCGCGTTCGTGGATAAGTCGCAGGAGAACGTAACAGGCAAGGTTAAACTGAAACTGTATAAGGGCAATATAATCAACGCCGGCGTGACCTCTCCGTATTCGCTGTACAGCGAGAACATCGCTACGTTCGGCGAATCCGACTACAACCAAGCAGACGCGGAGGGTTTTATTAACCTGTTCGGTTTGCCGATTAAGGTTCACGCGCTTAGAGAGCAAGGGAAACTTTAGATAATTATTCACTGCGCGATATTTGAGGTGTACGATGGCAAAACTTTGGAGCGGGCGGTTTGAGAAAAATACCGCCGCGATTACGGACGCGATAAACTTTTCAATCGGCGTTGACGGCAGAATGTACTCACAGGATATTACCGGCAGTATCGCTCACGCGGCTATGCTTGGTAAACAAGGGATAATCACGCAAGCCGATTCCGACGCGATTACGGCGGGTTTGCGTGAGATTCTCTCGAATTGGGAAACTCAGCAAATCCCGCCGGAAGCCGAGGACATTCATATGGCGGTCGAAGCTATCCTAACCGCTAAAATCGGCGAAGCCGGTAAGCGTCTGCATACCGCAAGAAGCCGTAACGACCAAGTCGCGCTTGATTTTCGGCTGTACCTTAAAGAGCAAATCGTCGAACTGCGGACGCTCGCGCTTAACCTGTTAGAGGTACTCTGTAAAAAGGCGCGAGAGAATCTTGACGCCGTAATGCCGGCGTATACTCATCTACAGCGCGCTCAACCGTCTACGTTCGCACACTATCTGATGGCGTACGCTCAGATGTTTCGCCGCGACTGCGGGCGGCTTAGCGACTGCCTGGAGCGTATGGACGAATCTCCGCTCGGCGCGGGCGCGTTATGCGGCACAACATACCCGATTGACCGCGAGTTCGTAGCTTCGGAGCTTGGCTTCGCGCGTATCACCGAAAACAGTCTTGACGCGGTGAGCGACCGCGATTTCGCGCTGGAGTTACTTAGCGATTTGTCTATACTGCAAATGCACCTCTCGCGCTTCGCGGAGGAAATCGTGCTGTGGTGCAGTTGGGAGTTCAAATTTTTGGAGCTTGACGACGCGTTTGCTACGGGAAGTTCAATGATGCCGCAAAAGAAAAATCCGGACGTCGCGGAGCTTGTTCGCGGTAAAACCGGCAGAGTTTACGGCGACCTCGCTACGCTCCTGACGGTTATGAAAGGACTTCCGCTTGCCTACAACAAGGATATGCAGGAGGACAAGGAGGCTGTATTTGACGCGTTAGACACGGTGTGGCTGACTGTGACCGCGTTCACGGAAATGCTTGGCTCCGTTAAAGTTTTGCCCGACAATATGCGAGCCGCCGCTAGTAAAGGCTTCATCAACGCCACCGATTGCGCGGATTATCTTGTAACCCAAAGCATACCGTTCCGCGACGCTCACGAGATTACGGGGAAACTTGTGCGTTACTGTATCGCTAACGCTAAGACGCTCGATACGCTTACCTTAGACGAGTACAAGTCGTTCTCCGGTAAGTTTGACGACGATATTTTCAGCGCGATTTCGCTGGAAACGTGTATTGAACGCCGCGGCGTACCCGGCGGGCCCTCAAAAGCTCAGGTGCAAAAACAAATCGAAAGCGTTGAAAGGTTTGTCGGTTACAAGTAAAATTACAAGAAAAAATAAATTTTTTCAATTTTCAAAAATACCCCTTGACAAAACATAAGCGGCTGTGTTATAGTATCAACATTAAATTACTAGAGGTTTATTCTGATGTACGTTTATCGGCAAACAGCGCGACGTCTTGATTCCCGCTATGGCGAAAGCCGTGGCTGTTTGCTGTTGGGCTAAACCGAAACCTGCGAAACTAATTTCGCGTCGGAACCTGACAGGTTCCGATTTTTTATATTGAGGGGCTTGAGTAGATTTATACACCTCAAAGCAGTGTGGGGGAAATCGCGCAGCCCTGATGGCTCCGCAATTTCCGCAAACTATCTGCTTTTCGCATTGAGTGATTTAACTTGACTGATATAGCTCAAAACAACGTGGGGGAAATTACAGAGCCCTGATGGCTCCGCAATTTCCGCAAGTGTAAGAGAACGGAGGACAATATGAAATACTTCAGGAAAATCGTTGGCGAACGCGTATATCTCTCGCCGATTAACCAGGACGACGCGGAGATTTATACCAAGTGGATGAACGACCCGGAAGTCGCTCTGACACTCGGGCAGTATAGGAGAACCATAACGGTCGCCGGAGAGCAAAACTGGATTGACAGGTTCTCCGGAGAGCATAATTACGCGATTGTACGCTCGGAGGACAATACGCTGATTGGGAATATTGGCATAAACTCCATTGATTACGTTTCGCGTACCGCCGAGGTCGGTCTGATTATCGGCGAGGCGGAAAACCGTGGCGGCGGTTACGGTACGGAGGCGTTAGGCCTGTTGGTCGGATACCTTTTCAATACGCTGAATACTTACAATGTAATGCTGTATGTTCACGCTGATAACGCTCAAGCGATAGCGTGTTACAAAAAAGTCGGGTTCCGCGAGTTCGGGCGACGAAGTAACGCGGTATATAAAGAGGGTAAGTACGTTGACCAAATTTATATGGAGATTTTGAATAGTGACAAAACATAAGATTTTTATCGACGGCTCGGCGGGTACTACGGGGCTTCAACTTAGGGAGAAACTCGCGAAATACTCCGACAGCGTGGAGATTCTGACGCTCCCCGACGAGTTGCGTAAGGACGATTCGGCGCGGCTTGAGATTATGCGTTCCGCGGAGCTTGTGTTCCTGTGTCTGCCCGATGACGCGGCGCGTAAGACCGCGGAGCAGTTAAGAGAGCGGAGAGCGGAGAACAGAGTTATCGACACGTCTACCGCTCACCGCGTCACGGACGGCTGGGTGTACGGCTTTCCGGAGCTTAACGCCGCTCAAAACGGGCTGATTCGGAACGCTAAGTATGTCGCGAACCCCGGTTGTCACGCTACCGGAGCGATTGCGTTACTCGCTCCGCTCGTCAAAGCGGGAGTTGTGCCGCCGGATTATCCGCTTGCGATTACCTCCGTAACGGGTTATACGGGCGGCGGTAAGGCGATGATTGCGGACTATGAAACCTCCGACCGCGAGACTCGCCGTGACTTGAACGCTCCGAGAGCGTACGCGCTGACCGCCGCGCATAAACATATCCCTGAAATCGTTAAATACGCCGGACTTGCGAAAAATCCCGTGGTTGTGCCGATTGTCGCTGACTATCCGCAGGGTATGCAGGTAATTATTCCCCTGCATTTGTCGTTATGCCGGTCCGGCTCGGACCGACGACGAGAGATTTTTGACATTTTGAAAGAACACTACTCCGAATCCGCTAATATTGACGTTACCGACAAAATTCCCGCGTTCTCGCCAAGCAACGTAAACGCTGATACGGATAATCTGACGCTTACGGTCGCGGGTTCAGACGAGATAGTGATTCTTACCGCGCAATTTGATAACCTGGGTAAAGGCGCGTCCGGCGCCGCGCTCCAGAATATGTGTATTATGTTGGACATTCAACTGATGTAGGAGCGACCGGCAGTTCGCGTATATTATTTTATGTTGAGGATTTAGAAAAAATGGAAAAAGTTAAATGGATAGACGGAGGCGTTTGCGCTCCGAAAGGGTTTAGAGCTTCGGGAGTTCACGCCGGAGTAAAATCGAGCCATAGCGTTGACCCGAACTCAAATACCGCATCGGAAAAACCTGACCTCGCGCTTATACTCGCGGATAAACCGTGTGACGCGGCGGCGGTGTTTACGAAAAACGTCGTCAAGGCGGCGCCGGTGTTGTTAAGCCGGGAGCGTATCGGACTCCCCCCCAGCCCCCCCTCTGAGAGGGGGGCAAGACCAGGTGAAACGCCCCCCTCCAAGAGGGGGGAAGCCCCGCAGGGGCAGGGGGGAGTTCTCCAAGCCGTGATATTGAACTCCGGCAACGCTAACGCGTGCGCTCCGAACGACTACGCTAACGCGGTTAAGATGTCGAAAGCTATTGCGGACGCGCTCGGTATTTCCGAGGAAATTATCGGTGTTGCGTCAACGGGCGTAATCGGACAGGAACTTAATATCGGCGCGATTACTGCCGCGATTCCGGAGTTAATCGGAGCGTTGGGTGATAACTCCGACGCGGCCGCTAAAGCGATTATGACTACGGACACCGTGAAAAAAGAGTTCGCCGTTGAAACTGAAATTGGCGGTAAAACTGTGCGAATCGGCGGAATAGCAAAGGGTTCCGGAATGATTCACCCGAATATGGGTACGATGTTGTCTGTGATTACTACGGACTGCGCGATTTCGCGTGAACTGCTCGATAAGGTTCTGCGGAACGCGGTTTGCGAGAGTTTCAACCGCATTTCCGTTGACGGCGATACGTCCACTAACGATACGTGTTTCATTCTCGCGTCGGGTGACGCCGGCAACGCGGAAATCACGTTAGAGGACAATTACGGCTCCGAAACCTGGGTGGGTTCAGACGCGTGGGTATTTGAGGACGCGCTGTGCGCGCTGTGCGTTAAACTCGCGGTCGCGATGGCGTCTGACGGCGAGGGCGCGAAGCACCTGATTACCTGCGTGGTTTCCGAATCCGAAAACGAGCCTAAAGCAGAAGCTATCGCAAAGAGCGTCATATCGTCAAGCCTTGTCAAGTCGATGATATTCGGAGAGGACGCGAATTGGGGCAGAGTTCTCTGCGCTATGGGATATTCCGGCGAATCGTTCAATCCGGAACGCGTGGACGTGACGTTCCGTTCCAAAGCGGGCGAGGTCGCGGTCTGTAATAGCGGCCGCGGACTTATGTTCGACGAGGATTTGGCGAAAAAAGTTCTGTCTGAACACGATATTGAAATTCTAATCAGTCTGAACGAAGAAACCGCGCCCGGCGAATTTGGGTGGTGTATGTGCTGGGGCTGTGACCTCACCTACGAATATGTTAAAATAAACGGCGATTACAGAACGTAACGGCGAGTCGCCGCGGACAATCAGAGTGAATCGGTCGGCGTCCGACCGGGCATATAGACTATTTGCGTAAAAGGAGCATTCCGAAATGAATAATTATACATTTGACCGCGCTCAGGTCTACATTGAGGCTTTGCCGTACATACAACAGCACCATAACAAAGTCGTTGTAGTCAAATACGGCGGTCACGCAATGAAGTCACCGGAGCTTATGAGCGCGGTTATGAACGACGTAGCGTTACTGTCGCTGGTCGGGATTAAAATCGTACTCGTACACGGCGGCGGTCCGGAAATTGACGAGCTTGCCCTAAAACTCGAACTCGGCAAAAAGAAAATCAACGGATTCCGCTACACCAACGCGGAAATCGGCGACTTAGTACAAATGGTGCTGTGCGGTAAGATTAACAAAAACCTTGTAGCCGCTTTGACGCGTTCCGGCGTAAAGGCTTTGGGTTACAGCGGCTTAGACGCGGGTATTATCCAGGCGAAAGAACTCGTTGAAACCGGAATTGACTACGGAGGATACGTCGGCGACATCGTTGACGTTAACCCGGAACCGCTGCTTGACGCTTTGGAACGCGGTTACGTACCCGTCGTAAGCAGTGTCGCGCTCGGCGTTGACCGCGAGGTCAGCTATAACATCAACTCCGACGTTGCCGCCGCCAGAATTGCGAGCGCGGTCAAAGCCGAAAAGCTGATTCTTATGACCGACGTTAAGGGTTTGCTGCGTGACCCGTCGGACGAGTCCACGCTGATTCACGAAGCCAGTCTAAGCGAAATTCCCGGTCTGATTAAAGACGGCATAATCAGCGGCGGTATGATACCGAAAATTGACTGCGCGGTCGAATCCGTAAGGCGCGGAGTAAGTTCCGCGACGATTCTGGACGGACGCGTCCCGCACTCTATCCTGATTGAACTGCTCTCCGACGAGGGCGAAGGAACTATGATAAAGTAA
>JAISKY010000210.1 GCA_031260745.1 Oscillospiraceae bacterium | reverse complement strand
GAGAACGTGCCAATACGCGATATGGGTACGATAATCGAAACCTTGGGCGATTACGGCTCGCTGACCCGCGATACGGAGCTTCTAACGGAATATGTGCGTCAAAACCTCAAACGAATGTTGACAAACCGCTTTGTTCCCGACGGTATCGCTCACGTGCTTACGCTCGACAGCAAGCTGGAGCAGCTGATAATCGAGAGTACGCGGCAATCTGAACACGGCGCGTACCTCGCGATTGACCCGACTCAGCTGAACGCGATATATCAGAGCTTAAAAACCTTGTCGGACAAGGTTCGCGAGAACGGTTACGTTCCGCTTGCGCTGACTTCGCCGCTGGTACGCAGACAGTTCCGAAAAATCGCGGAGCAAGTCGACGTAACGGTGTTGTCGTTCAACGAGGTCGAGTCAACAATCGAGGTAATATCCGAAGGAATCATTCATTTATAACGCAACCCATAAAGTGACAAAATCAGCGTTTCGGACAGTATATAATGTCTGTTAGCGCGGGAAGGAAAACGAATTCGCGTAAATCCGAATTCCTGAGCCTAAACAGTGTTAGTAAAAAAATTCACCGGAAAAGATATGTCGGAAATAATGGAAACCGTATCGCGAGAACTGGGTTCCGACGCCGTAATATTAAGCAATCGCAAAGTCCGTCAAAAGGGCTTTAACGGATTGTTTTCTCCGCAGTTGACGGAAGCGACCGTCGCGTATGACCCTCAGCAAACTCCGGCTGCAAAAAACTTCGCGTCAAACTCCGCGCGAACCTGGAAACCGTCGCTAAACCCCACGCAACCGTCTTTGAACGCGCCGATTCCGCCGCATACATCGTCAAACGCTCCGAGTTCTCCCAGTCTTCCGCAATATTCCGGTATACGCGCATCGGAGGAACGCGCGCAAAAGCTGTTGGACAACTCTCACGAGCAGTTTACTAACCTCGACCGCCGTATTAGCTCGCTTGAAAAGATACTCAGCGAGTTTGTCAACAAATTTCAATACGTGAAGCGTGACATTACGTATGAATACTCCAACGGCGTTAACGAGCTTTTTATGCGTTTAGTCGCTCAGCAAGTTGACGAGGCTCTCGCTCACCAAATCGCGAAGGAAACCGACCAACTAATCACAACTAACCCCGAGGTTCGCTCCCGCGAAGCAATGGAACACCTGATTGTGGAGCGTTTAGGTCCCGCCGCACCGATTATCCACAAAAAGTTCACTCAAAAAGTAGTCCTTATGCTTGGTCCAACGGGCGTAGGAAAAACCACGACAATTGTTAAACTCGCGGCGGAGTTCTCGATAAAAATGAAAAAACGCGTTGGGATTATCAACACCGACACCTATCGAATCGCGGCTCAGGAGCAAATCAAAACGTATTCGGACATACTCGGAGTTCCGCTAGGTGCGGTATACCAAATGTCGGAGCTAGAGGACGAAATCAAAAAAATGGCAGACCGCGAGCTGATTTTCATTGACATCGCCGGAAAAAGTCCGGGCGATTTACAACACAGAGAGGACATCGAGGAAATCCTGAAAATAGCGCGTCCCGAAGACGTCTTACTCTGCGTTTCTGCGACGACAAATTTCAGCTCGATGAAGGAAACTTTCGATTCCTATTCGTACGTACCCAATTACAATATACTCGTAACCAAGTTGGACGAAACCAAATATAGAGGGATATTACTAAATATCTGCTGGTACACACGGAAACGTCTTTCGTACTTGTCAATAGGTCAAAGCGTACCGGATGACATCGCAGAAGTCAAGCCTTCCGAAATAGCCGGCGAGCTTCTCAAAGACAGGGGGCAACCGCAATAAATGACAGTATATAAGCCTGACCAGGCGCAGTCATTGCGCGATATGATTGATAATACACCGTCGCGCTCGATGAAGCTTATTACTGTCGCGAGCGGTAAAGGCGGCGTCGGCAAGAGCAGTGTCGCGGTTAACCTTGCAATCGCGCTCTCTCAGCTTGGAATGAGAATATTAATCGTTGACGCGGATTTCGGGTTGGCAAATGTTGACGTAATGCTCGGCGTCAGCCCGGAACACAATTTAGGTAATCTGATACGCGGCGAAAAAACGCTGTCGCAGATTATTCAGGAAAGTCATAACGGCATACGGTTTATCTCCGGAGGCTCCGGAGTTTACGAACTGCTTCGTATGGACGAAAATCAAATTCAGACGATTCTGCAAAGCCTTATGACGCTTCGCGACCCCGCCGATATTATACTGTTCGATATGGGCGCGGGAATCCACGACAACATTGTCCGAATGGTCGTTGAAAGCAGTGAAACAATCGTAATTACCACTCCGGAACCCACCGCGATACTTGACGCTTACGCGCTGATTAAGACGGTGCTTCAAATCGCTCCCGAACATCCGATGCGGTTAGTTATGAACAAGTCCGATACGCTCAGAGAAGCCGAAACAGTAGCGGAAGGATTCCGCCGTATCGTAAAGCAAAACCTAAAAGTTGACATTCCCCTGTTGGGCTGTGTGCTGTACGACGCGGAGATGAGTTATTCCATCAAGCGTCAGACGCCGCTGATAATTATGCAGCCAAACGGACCTACCGCGAGAGATATAATGGTAATCGCGCGTAATCTTTTGGATTTGCCGACCCCGCCAAAGATGAATCGGCTAGCAAGTCTATTCGCAAAGTTGCTCGGTTAAAATCATCGTAATACGCAAATAAACAGAATATCAATAAAAAATAGTAAATTTGTATTATGTTTTGTTAAAATGTTCTTGACAATGATTGCTTATTGAGTTATACTTAGAACTATACAACAAAGTGGAGGGTTCTGAGATGAAACCAAAGGATAGCTTTGGCGGAGTGTTTATTATTGGCGAAAAGCTGGAACTGCATTTCAGCGACAATGCCAGAACATACAAAACAGTCGTTCAGGACAGGTTCGATAACGGCGATTTGGTAATATCTTCTCTGTACTCCGAGAAAGAGGGCGGTTACATTTATCTGAAACCCGGTACGAATGTAACGCTCGTGTGCTACCGCGAAATCGGACGGTTTATGCTTCAGGTAAGCGTCATCGGACTATGGAATAAAAATATCGGTTTGGTACACGTAACCTCAACCGGAAGCGTTGTGCGTCAGCAGCGGCGCGAGTGGCTTCGCGTACCGATGAATCGTCCCGTGAACATTGATTACAAACTCGGAAGTTCGTTAAGCAACGAAAAAGCCAATACATATAACATCAGCGCGACCGGCGCGTGTATTAGGACTACTCATCAATATCCAATCGGCGCGTTGCTGGATTTAACCATTAATCTTGGCGGTCAAGCCGAAAGCAACGATATTTTGGAGATAATCGGCGAAGTCCGTTCCTGTGTGGCCGTAGATGAGTCGCTTTCGTATTATCGGCTGGGAACAATGTTTAAGGTGTCGCACGACGAAGTATTTTCCGAGCGAACCGGCGGGCGTACTTTTGAATATCTCGCGCAGTACATACAAAAAGAGGACCTCCGTCTGCTTAGACTTAACAGACTGTATTAAAACTAAGAGGGTTGAATATTGGATAAAGAACAGCTTTCTGCGCTTTGGCAAAGATTCAAAGCTGACGGCGACCAAGACGCGAAGAATGACCTTATTTTACACTACGTATATCTCGTCAAGTCAATCGTGCGGCGAATGATGCCAAAATATAACGCGTTTAACGAGTACGACGACTTGGTTAACAGCGGTGTGCTTGGATTAATCGGCGCGATAGACCGTTTTGAGCCTGAGCGTAACATACTATTTGAAACCTACGCGACAAATCGTATACGCGGCGAGATACTGGACTATATGCGCTCGCAGGATTGGGCGTCGCCCGCTTTGCGCCGACGTATTAACTCCGTTTCCAGAGCGTATGAGGAGCTTGAGGCTACCGAACAGCGTTTCGTAACTGAAACCGAAGTAGCCGACCGTCTGAATATGCCCGTTACGCAAGTTCGCGATACGCTTAACCAGTCGCATATTTTCAACATTATCAGCTTTGAGAGTACGCTAAGCGAATCGGGCGCGGTCGCGGATTTTGCCGCTCCGGTCGATGAAATCCCGGAAAACGCGTTTCTTGAATCGGAACTGAAATCGCGGCTAATCGACAGTATTAACGACCTGTCGGAGCGCGACCGCCAAATCGTTTCTTTGTATTACTATGAAGGGTTTATGCTAAAAGACATCGCGGAGATACTTGGAATTACGGAAGGACGAGTATCTCAACTGCACTCGCGAATCATCGTCAAAATGCGGAAAGCTTTGGTTGACGCTGAAAACTAAGGAATATGGAAATTGTTAAACGCGTTTTATTCACAATAAGAAATTATTTCAAGACCGCGGACAGTTTGCTCTTAGCGCTGTGCGCGGTCGCTACCGCGTTCGGACTGATTATGATATACAGCGCGACGCGTACAATCGACGGCGCGGACGGACTGATGCGGGTACACCTCGCGGCCGCGATAATCGGGTTCGTCGCGTTTTTTATGCTTTCGGTTATTGATATTGACATCTTAACCGACCACTGGCCTATATTGCTTTTATTCAATATCGCGTTTATCTGTACGCTGTTTGTCTGGGGCATAGAGGACGATACCGGCAACCGAGCTTGGCTTAGGTTCGGCGGCGTTGGTATTCAACCGTCGGAGGTCGTCAAAGTCACATTCACGCTTTTGCTCGCGAAGCAATTGACATATCAGCGTGAAAGCTCGCGCGGAGGTATAAACTCCGTACTTAGCGTCGGTTCTTCGCTGCTGCATTTCGGATTGATAACGGGACTGATAATTATCGCGTCTAACGATTTAGGTTCCGCGCTGATATTCGCGTTTATTTTTATCGTAATGCTATTCGCGGCGGGGCTTAGGTTTTTATGGTTCGCGCTCGGAGCAATAATAATCGGAGCGGCTTCGCCGCTTATCTGGTCGAATTTTCTTTCGCCATACCACCGAGACCGCATAATCGCGTTGTTCGATCCGATGTCGGTTGACCCGACCGGACGCGGAATAACGTGGCAGGTTAATCAAAGTAAAATCGCGCTTGCCTCCGGCAAACTGTTCGGACAAGGTCTGCTTAACGGAACTCAGTCGCAAAGCGCGAACATACCGTTTAAGCATACGGATTTCATATTCGCGGTAGTCGGCGAGGAACTTGGCATAATCGGCTGTATCAGCGTAATAGTGCTGTTACTGGCGATTGTCGCGAGGTGCGTATACGTCGGAATCAAATCGCGCGACCGAATGAAAATGCTGTATTGCATCGGAACGGCGGCAATGATGACCTTCCAGATGTTTGAGAATATAGGTATGTGTTTAGGGCTTACTCCGGTAATCGGACTGACGCTGCCATTTTTCAGCTACGGCGGCTCGTCAATATTAAGTACAATCGCGGCGATGGGGATTGTAAGCTCGATTCGCCGAAGTACGGCGACATAGGCATAGTATGGAAACTACTGTGATTTCGCGCTCGGAGCTTGATACCGAGACAATCGGACGTAATTTCGCGCCGGAGCTTAAATCCGGCAGCGTAATCGCGCTATCCGGCGAGTTAGGCGCGGGTAAAACCGCGTTTACCCGCGGACTTGCCGAGGGGCTTGGGTACTCCGGCTACGTCAGCAGTCCGACGTTTACGATTGTTAACGAGTATCTCGGCGGACGATTGCCGATTTTCCATTTCGATTTATACAGGTTAAGCGGTTCCGACGAGGTTTGGGACATCGGTTGGGACGATTACCTTGACCGCGGCGGAATTTGCGTCGTGGAGTGGAGCGAACGCGCTTCAGATTTATTTCCGGACGGTACTATTTATGTTGATATTAGGTTTGGAGAGTTCAGCCAAGACCGCGTCCTGCGCTTTAGGCGCTGACGGGGTTCAAATCGCGTTGTATACGCAGAATTGCGGGTTGACGCACAGCTCCACTCTGCTCCCGATGGTCGAGGATATGCTTCGCAACTGCGGAATCGACAAGGGGGAGCTTACTCGCGTTGCGGTCGCTGCCGGACCGGGTTCATTTACGGGCGTACGAATCGGCTGCGCCGCCGCTAAGGGGCTTAGCTGGGCGTTGGGTATCCCTTGCCGTCCGGTGTCAACGCTTGAAGCTATGGCTTACTCTTACGCTTACGATATAGCGGAGAGCAGAGAGCGGAGAGCGGAGATAATCAGTTGCGAGATGGACGCTCGGCGCGGTCAGGTTTACAACGCGCTGTTTGAATACTCCGCAGAGGGACTAACGCGTCTTACTCCCGACAGAGCAATCGCTCTTGACGAGCTTAACCTTGAGCTTTCCGCCAATTGTTCACTGTTCACCGTTCACCGTTCACTGTCCGACGCCTGGGGCGTGATACTCGCGGCTCAAAACGCTCCCGACGCTGAACCTAACCCCGTATATCTGCGTATGCCGCAAGCGGAACGAGAACTCCTCAAGAGCAGAGATAAGAAAGCAGAGCGCGGAGAAAATTAATCGTTTCTTTCTGCTCCCTGCTTTCTACTCTCTGCTTTATTCTACGTTTTCCTCAAGCCACCGAGCTACTTGTTTATAGTTGCGTTATTTTTACCGGGTTCGGACGAGCGCGTTCGCTCCCGGTTTTGTTCGTTATTGTATTAGTAAAACTATACCGTTTGTCGATAGCCTTGACTGGAAAGAATTAAGCGCGCCCGACATTACTAAGCGCGTACTCGGCAAGGTACAAAGCGGCTCGATTGTTCTGTTTCACAATGCGGCAAAGCATACTCCGGAGGCTTTGCCCGGCATAA
>JAISKY010000162.1 GCA_031260745.1 Oscillospiraceae bacterium | reverse complement strand
AACTCTACTGCTCCCGCGACTCACCCCGGCTCTACCGCCGACGACGGAGTTGCGCTCCTATACGACGACAGTATCCGCGACGCGTTGCCTGATATGTGTTCGCTCGATACCTCGCTGATTGACACCGTGTGGCAGGACCTCAAGTTTATCTACGAGTGGCGGCGCGACTGGCTCATCAAGCAGGCGAACCGTATGATAGAGCTTGGTATCAAACCGGAGATTGAGGTTTTCAACGCGGAATCAATCGAGGACGTATTCCAGCATCTGGTACCCGCAGGAGTTCTCGCGGACCCGGTTTCGTTGACGCTCGTAATGGGTATGAATAAGGTCAGTCAGGGCGCGATTTCGTACACTCAGCCGAACCACGACTTTATGATTGAACTTGTCAACCGCAACGCCGGACATACTCCCGCGAACTGGTCAACTATGGCGATTTCCTCGAACCAACTTCCCGGAGTTACCTACGGTATGCTTAAAGGCGGCAACGTCCGCGTAGGTATGGAGGACAACATATACTATTCGTACGGACAGTTAGCGAAGTCGAACGCGGAGCTTGTGGAGCGTATGGTACGCATAATCCGCGAGCTTGAAATGGACATCGCGACACCCGACGAAGCCCGCGAAATCCTGAAATTGAAGAAGCGAGGATAACCAAATATGAAATCTCGGAAATTAGCCGCGGTCGCGCTTAGCGCGGTTCTTGTAATCGTAATGCTCACAAGTTGCTCGGAAAGCTCCGCAACACCCAGCGCGTCGCCAAGTACCGGGTTTGGAATTAACGGTTACGTTTTGGAAAGCGGCGAGATTGCGTACAGAGGAACAGCCGATTTTGAGCAAGCGGGAGGGTTTACGATTAGTTTTGTTTTGTCAACTGACAAGACTAAGATTCACGATATTGAAGTGTCATTAGTAGATTATGAGTTAACTATCCAAAACGGAACCATTGTAACGACGGTTTCCGGAAGTTCAACATCAAGTTACCCCGGCGAGTACGAAGTTAACGGCGGCGTAATTGACGCGGATTTCGGCGGCTACAATCATCTTTCGTGTACGCTTACGGAAAGCGGCGGCTCCGGTGAAATCAGCTATACGTACATATATACTGATAGTAATACGTCTGGCTTTACGCCTATCCCCTTCGGCTCGTCAGCGGTCAGTTTCAGCGCTATAGAGCAATAAATTTTTCAACCCAACACGGAGGTAATATGATACATAAAGAAGTTACGAAAATCGGGATTATCGGTATGGGAATGATAGGCGATAGTATGTCGGTTCTCACGTCCGGTCACGGCTATGAAACCGTCTGCGTGGTACGCCGCCCGGAGATGATTCCGGAGTACAAGGAAACCTACAATAACTATTTCAAGCAGATGATAGACCAAAAGCTAATGCCCGCGAGTCAGACCGAAATCTGTGCCAAATATGTTACATACACGACAAATTACGACGATTTGAGCGAGTGCGAAATCATCTTCGAGTGCGTCACGGAAAACTTGGAGCTAAAACACAACATATACGCTCAAATAGAGCAAAAATGCCCGAAAGTTAGAGCTATCGCGTCCGTTTCGTCCTCGTTTGTTCCGGACGCGCTTGCCGAAAAAGCGGACAAGTACAAAGACCGCATAATTGTCGCTCACCCGTTCAACCCCGCGCACATGGTTCCGTACTTTGAGTTGTGCGGGACCAGCGGCGGCGGCAGTGAAAACGCTCTGCAATTTGCCAAAGAAGTGCTGGAATCGCTTGACCGCAAGCCCGTAATCCTGAAAAAGCCCGCTCCGGGTTTTATAGGCAACCGCTTGCAGTTCGCGTTGTGGCGCGAAGCGCTTAACCTAATCGAAAGCGGAATCTGCGACCCTAAAGACGTTGACACTTGCCTGAATTTCAGCTTTTGTCCGCGCTACACGTCAATCGGAATTTTCGAGCATTTCGACAACGGCGGCTTGAAGCTGAACATTACGACGTGCGACACGGTATTCCCTACGCTGTCGAACATCGACAAAGCTCCCGCCGCTATTACCGACCGCATTGAACGCGGCGACACAGGAGCGCGAGCGGACTCCAAAACCGGATTCTACGACTGGAACGGCGTGGATATGGACGCGTACAAAGAGCGCGTTAACGCTCCGTACTGGAACTTCATCAACTGGGATTTGCCCTGCGATAAATAACGCGCCACTAGCATTGAGGGGCAAAATTTACAACAATAAGGAGAAACAACAAATGGTATACGATAACAACAACGGCGGCGAGTACGGCAAGTATTTCGTGCAGAATCTTCAGGAACCCGCGAATATGGGTTCGCCGGAGTTCGTGACGCTATATAACAAGTTCGCAAAACGGATTTTATGGATGGACTCCAACGTCGTACCCGGAGCGTTCCAGATGAATACCGCATGGTATTTCGCGGTTCCGGAGCGCGACCCGATTTTCACGGAACACTCCCACCCTTACGAGGAACTGCTTGGGTTTTACGGCTCAAATCCCGACGACCCATACGACCTGAACGGAGTGATTGAGTTTACGCTTAACGGAGAAACTCACCGTCTGACGCGCTCAACGATGATTTTCCTGCCGGGCAACTCAACGCATAACCCGATGAGGATTCTGGAGGTCAAACGTCCGATTTTCCACTTCTCAATCGTGATGAATCCGGAATACGACGGCGGAGCAACCTATAAATAAAGAGCAGAAATAAGAGAGTAGAGAGCAGAGATACCTAGTCTATAACGTAAGCGTTGACGCGCAGAACTCACAATTCTGGGTTTTCTCTGCTCTCTGCTTTCTACTCTCTGCTCTATTTAGGAGGAGGTTTTTATGGCTAAGATAGTTACACTTGAGGAAGCCGTTAGAGTGGTCAAAGACGGCGATTATCTTTTGGTAGGCGGTTTTGGCTCTTACGCAAGCCCGGAGGAATTGCTGGAAGGGCTTGCGGAGCGTTACGCCGACACCGGCAGCCCTAAGAAAATCGGAGTGCTTTGCGGAATCACGACCGGAGATAAAACGGAGAGCCTTGAACCGCTGAAAGGCTACACAATCGGAGCGAACCGCTTACGCGCAGAAGGTTTGATTGACGTTTTCATCGCGGGCAACCTGACGGACGCGAGAGCAATCGCGTATATGGTCGGCGAGAACAAAATTGCGTGCTACTTACCTCCGCTGGGCGTTATGCTAAATCTGCTGCGCGCTACCGCCGCGGGGCGGCCGGGAGTAATTACTCGCGTCGGGCTGAACACCTTCGCTGACCCGCGACTTGACGGCTGCGCGTTCAACGAACGCGCTAAGGAACTCGGTCCGTTGGTGGAGCTTACGACGCTTGACGGCAAAGAATATCTGTTCTACAAAGCGTTCAAAAAGGCGGACGTCGCGTTTATCCGCGCTACTTACGCCGACGAGGACGGCAACCTTACGATGAGCAAAGAGGGCGTAATGGGACCGGAGCTTGATATGGCAATCGCGGCGCATAACCGCGGCGGAACCGTAATAGCTCAGGTAGAGGACATCGTGGCTCGCGGCACGCTTCACCCTAAACAAGTTCGCGTACACTCAACGCTTGTAGACTACGTTGTCAAGGTTAAGAACCCCGATAATCAGCGTCAGTGCTACGCCACGCCGGGCTATCGTCCGGAACTTAGCGGCGACGTGAGAATCGCGGGCGAAACGGTAAAACCGATGAAACTTAGCTTACGTAAGGTACTCGCCAGACGCGGAGCGATGGAACTGAAACCGGGAGTGATAATCAATCTCGGCAGCGGTATGCCGTCCGGAATCGGCTCTGTCGCGGAGGAGGAAGGTTTGAAATTCTCAACGACTATCGAGGCGGGGTCAATGGGCGGAATCGTACAAGAGGGCTTGTCGTTCCCCGGCGCGGCGAACTCCGAAGCGTTCTACTATCAGCTTGACACGCTTGATATGTACGACGGCGGGTTTATTGATATGGCGTTTTTAGGTTTCGCGGAGATTGACGAACGCGGCAACACTAACGTATCGCAATTCGCCGGACGCGCAATCGGAGCGGGCGGATATATTAATATCTCGCAGAACGCTAAGAAGGTCTTTTTCTTAGGGAATTTCTCGGCGGGTAAAGCCGACGTCGCTTTGACCGACTCAGGACTTGATATAAAATCCGACGGCGAGACCTCAAAATTTGTCAAGAGCGTTCAGCAAGTCACGTTTTCCGGCGATTACGCGTTGGAGAACGGTCAGGAAGTTATGTACATAACGGAACGAGCCGTATTCAAGTTAACAAAAGACGGTTTGCTTCTAACCGAAATAGCCGACGGCGTAGACCTACAAAAAGACGTGCTTGACAAAATGGAGTTTGCTCCGCAAGTCAGTCCGGAGTTGAAAAAAATGGACGCGAGATTATTCCGTGAAGCAAAAATGGGGCTGTAAAATGCTGATTTCCGCGTCAAGGCGCACTGATATTCCTACGTTCTATTCGGAGTGGTTCTTTAATCGTCTGAAAGAGGGTTGCGCTTTGGCGCGGAATCCTATGAACCCGCGTTGGGTTAGCCGCGTAAGTCTGAAACCGGACGATGTTGACGGCATTGTATTCTGGACGAAAAATCCGGCTCCGATGCTGGAGCGGCTTGCCGAGCTTGACGCGTATCAATGCGCGTTCCAGTTCACTATTACTCCGTACGGGCGCGACGTTGAGCTAAATGTTCCGGATAAACGCGAGGTGATAATTCCGGCGTTCCGAACGCTCTCGGAGCGATTCGGCGCGGAACGCGTAACGTGGCGTTACGACCCGATTTTCCTTAGCGAGCGATATACGTTTGATTACCATATCCGCGCGTTCGGTGAAATATGCGAATTACTGTCCGGAAAAACAAAGCGAGTGACAATCAGTTTCCTGGTTCCGTATAGGAGCATTCTCGCGAGTCTTCGCCCGCTTGGTGTGGAGTACGAACGCTCCGAACAGCTTAGGTTAGCCGAGCGTTTGAAAACAATCGCGGACGATTGCGGTATCGAAATTGCCGCGTGCTGTGACGCGGAACTTCGCGAACGCGGAATCGCTCCGGCTAAGTGCGTAGACGGCGGGTTATTTGGTCTTAACGCAAAGCGCGATAAGAACCAACGGGAGAACTGCAATTGCTCCGCAAGCGTTGACATCGGCGAGTACGCAACGTGCCGTCACGGCTGCCGCTACTGCTACGCTAACCATAGTCAGCGTCAAGTTGAGGTTAAGACTACGGCTCACGACCCTAATTCTCCGCTGTTGTCCGGCGCGCTCCGCGACGGCGACGAAGTGCGGGAACGCAATAGCGGTACGAATGGCTGAATCTTGGCGTCGGGTTCCGACTAAAGCGGCTGATTTGTGACAATCAATATCGCGCGGTATAGCAAAACGCAGGCTTGCGCTCTGGTAGAACCGGATTTCGGAGCGTAATTCGCCCCGCCCACTCCCTCAATCAGTCCGGCGCGATAAAGCGAACGAATGGCGTTTTGAGCGTAATCTGACGCGTCCGCGATGTCGTCAACTAACGTGAACGGTCTGACAGGCGTTAGCGGAAACCCCTGTGAGTTCAGCGTCCTTAGCAAAATAACCGCCATTTGCTCGCGAGTGACCGTTTCGTCAGGTTTGAAAGTTCCGTCCGGATAACCCGTAAGAATATTTAGCTCCGCAAGCGCGGTTACGTCCTCAAAAAACCAGTCGCCGGGTTTAACGTCTGAAAACGTACTCTCAGTTGCCGTAGCGGAGCGCGTAATTTCAAGCGCGGCGGCGGTGAATCTCGCAAATTGAGCGCGTGTAAGCGGCTCGTTAGGACCGAACAATCCGTCGCCAAGCCCTAATATCCCCCGATGTGTCGCAAGGAACTCAATCGCGTCGCGCGCCCACGGTACGCTGTCCAAATCGGTGAACGTAACTTTTTGAACTTCCTCAGGAGCTTCGGTTTCCGGCGAGGGCGACGGAGGTTCGTCACTGTTT
>JAISKY010000158.1 GCA_031260745.1 Oscillospiraceae bacterium | reverse complement strand
CGTGAAAAATGATCCTCCGCCTATGCGAATTCGGCGATAGTTTTATCGGCATCGCCGTGTTCTATGACCTCGTGGACGCAATGATTCAAATGCCCCTCCAAAACTACCTGTCCGACTTTTTGAAGCGCGCTTTTGACGGCATTATCTGAATTAGTATGTCCTCGCAGGGAATGTCCTCGTCCACCATTTTATCAATTGCGCTCACTTGACCTTTGATTTTGCTTAACCTCTGTGAAGATTGTCCGAATCCATACACTGACGCATAATTGCTCCTCCTGTTACTAATGGGGTATATATATATATTATAGTCCGCCGCCGCCTCAAAGTCAAGTCCGCAGCTCAAATGTGCATTGTATATTTTTCATCGTGGTATAAGCTTTTGGGAGGGCTATCAACAAGTGATACTATAATTAATAGACATCGCGCTGATTGTACTTAAGAAGCGCGTCAAGAATATCAAACGCCCCGCCGAATTAACGGCGGGACGCGGTTAGCTATCTTGCGTAGCCGCACTTTAGCTTACAATTTTGTGATAGATTGAAGACAACGCTCTCGTTTTTTTGGATGTCGCGAATTAAGCTGATGGTGACGACCCCGAATCTGGTTTTACGAGTATATGCTTTTCTACAGATAAAATATTTAATTATCCGTCAATCGCTGAAAACTGAAATGTGTATATAAACGGTTCGTTGAAATAGAAACTGACCATCTCGTTATCAGTAGCGCCCGTGAGATGATTATTTAACTTATCAGAGAGGCTTTTTTCCCCCCTTTTAGTAAATTCAAGCACTCCTGTCTTGACAACCTCGTCACCCTTGAACTGGTAAGTGATTTTCTGAACAATAGCTCTCTCGAACGAACGTGTGTTTAGATATGGCGTTGACAATTTGCGTTCTGATTTATTTTTGAAACTACACCGAAGGATATTTTTAAGCGCGGCAGGGAGTCCGCGGATTGAAAATTCTCAAGAATATCGGCACATATTTTGCGTATGCCATCAACGTCATCAACGATGTGAACGGTCCGAAAATGTTTCCGAACCGTTCTTTTATTGGCGAGAAAGTCCGCGCTGCTAAATATCGCGGGCGATTGTGTACGCTTGCGAGGTCGCGGTGACGATGCGGCTCGGAGTTACGCTGTCGCCGATTTGGTAGACCTCCGGAGCGCAGTCGTAAAGCGCGAACGCGGCGGAGCGCAGCGGCGTTTGCCCTACAGCTATAACTACCGTGTCAGCGGAAACCGTCAGCTCGCCGTTGTCGTTTTTGCAAATCACACCGGACGGAGTAATCTCCGTCACCGTGGTTTCGCGAAGTATCGTAATTCCCGGAGCGCGTACCGCTTCGTCGTGAGCCAGAAGGTGCATACCCGCGTCGTCGGTAACAAGGTTCGGCAGAGCCTCGATAATCGTAACGGTTTTCCCAAGCGAATTCAGGTAAACTGAGAGTTCAATCCCGACAAGTCCGCCGCCGATTACTATTACTTTCGCTCCGGCTTTTTCCGGCGAGGCGTAAAGCTCCGTAGCTTCAATTACGTTCGCGCCGTCTATTCCCGGAATGGGCGGAATGTACGGAACTGCTCCCAACGCGGCAAAGATTACGTCCGGTTTGAGCGACTTCGCAAGCTCCGGAGTGACTTCGGTGTTGAGCCGTAAATCTATCGCGGTTTGAGCGATTCGCGCCGCCTGACGGTCAAGGTACTCGTGGAGGTGTTTTTTGAACGGGACGTTAGCCTCACAGCGCAAAATTCCGCCGAGTTTGTCTGTTTTCTCGCAGAGTATGACCTCGTGACCGCGTTTGGACGCGGTAAGCGCGGCTTGCATACCCGCAATTCCGCCGCCCGCGACAAGGACGCGCTTACGCTCCGAAATCGGGCGCGGAATTTGCGCGTCGCGCTCAAATCCGATTTCGGGGTTAATGGCGCAACGCAGACTGCGAATACTCCCGGTATATTCAAAACAGGTGTTGCAACGCATACACTTGTTAATATCGTCCTCGCGTCCCGTCCGCGCTTTCAGCGGGAAATCGGGGTCTGCGAGCGACTGGCGTCCGAGTTCCACGATGTCGGCTTTGGAGGACGCGATAATATCCTCCATCATTTCTGGGTCGGTCAAAGCGCCGACCGTCGCGACCGGAGTTTTAACGCGTCTCTTTATCTCGGCGGCGTACTTTACGTTAATGCCGTCCTCCATAAACATACTCGGGTGAGTGACTACAATCGAGCGGTCGTCCTCGTGGTCGCCCGCCGAAACGTGGATAATGTCAACCTTGCCGTCAATCGCTTCCGCGAACTTCACTCCGTAATCTATGTCGTAACCGACCTCGCTGGCTTCGGAGCCGGAAAATCGGTACTCAATAGGAAAGTTTCGTCCGACGTTTTTGCGGATACTCTCAATGACCGCTAGCGGCAGACGCATACGGTTCTCGAAGCTACCGCCCCAGCGGTCGGTACGAGTGTTGACCGTCGGCGACATAAACTGCGATAGCAGCCAGCCGTGACCTCCGTGAACCGTAACCATACCGAACCCGCAGGTTTTCGCCCACGCCGCCGCCGCTCCGAACTTGTCGATGATTCGCAGAATCATCTCCTCCGGCATTTCGAGGACTTCGCCGTACTTGCCGTTTTCTATGTACACCGGACCGTAGAGGTTGCCGCCCTGCGTCGTGTCGCGTTGAGCGTTTGCGTTTTTCATTGAGTCCGCGCCGTAAACGCTGCCGTCGGGGTATTTCACGAACCGGGCGTACATTCCCGCGTGCGAAAGCTCCGCCGACGCGACCGCGCCGTGCCGCGAAACTCCGTCCGCGATAGCCGCTAAACCGGGGAGCGTGCTTCTGTCCTCCATACGGATTAGAAACGGATAGTGAGTACCGGTCGAGTCCTCTACAATACAGTCGCCCACCGTCACGGACGCGAACCCTCCGCGAGCTTTGCGCTCGTAATAGGCAATCTCGTCAAGGCTCGGCAGATTGTCTTTCGCGACGTTGTAGTAGCCTTGCGGCGAGGCGAAAATTCGGTTGCGGAACACCGCGGAACCGATAGCCAGCGGCTCAAAAAGTTTTGGATATTTCATTGCGTACTCTCCTTATGTGCTATATTTGAAATTCGGTACGGTAGATTACATCGTCCTGGATTGCCGAGGACAGTTGGACGAAATACGCGGAGAAACCTCCGATTCGCACAACCAAATCGCTGTGTTCCTCCGGTTCGAGTTTCGCGGATTTCAGCTCGTCCGCGCCGACGATATTGTACTGTATGTGCGAACCTCCCGCCGCCATATACGCCTGAGTGTAGGCGATTAGCTTGTCGATGCAGTCCGCTCCCGTTAGGATAGACGCGGAAAACTTCTGGTTCAGCACCGACGCGTAGGACACGTCCGAGAATCCGGACGCAAGCGCGGAGTTCAGCACCGCCGTAGGACCGTTTTCGTCCGCTCCGCGCATTGGAGAAGCCGCTCCGTCGTCTAAGGGTTCGAGCGCGAAGCGTCCGTCGGGCAACGCTCCTACGCCTAACCCACCGTAATAGTGCCACGCAAGCCCCTCGCGAGCGATAATGAACGGACGGAACGGCGAGTTGTCGTACTCCCCGATAATCTGCGCGGAGCGGTCGGAGATTGCCTTTACCATAGCGTCCGCGTACTCGTCGGCGTTGCCGTATTTAGGCGCGTTTAGGCAAAGTTGACGGATAGGCTCGAAACCATCAAAGTTCGCGTCCAAAGCGGTCAAGAGTTGTTCCATCGTGAGAGTTTTGTCCTCAAAAACGAGTTTCTTTATAGCCGTCAGCGAATCCGCCGCGTCAATTATCGCGCGGTCTGACACGCCGTACAGCGAATAATCCGGGTGCGGGTCAAGTACGTCTCTGCCGAGTTCCAAACTCGCCTCAAGTCCGAGTACGGACAATAGCGGCAAACGTAGATACTGCGTCTGAATGTTCCGCGCGACCGCTCCGAGCCGGAAAATTCTGTGCGATAAAAAGCGGTGTTGCGCGAAAAACGCCTCGTAAAGTTCGTCGAACGTCTTGAACCCGCGAGGGTCGCCGGTTTCAAGTCCGGTAAGCTCGCCGTTGATGTCGCGGCCGTTGTGGAGCGTCAAGTGCAGTAACCCCGCGAGGTTAAACGCCGCTATGCCCTCCGCGCCGTAATGCTCCGCCCTTGTCGGAAGCGCGGGATAGACGCAGCCTAGGCTGTGCCACTCGACCGCTTCATCGCGGGGGATTCCGTCGCGGACGTAGCTCTCGACTACAACTTCGTCGTTTTCAAAAAGCGGAATACCGCCGCGAGTTTCTACGTTCGTGCGGATAGCCTTACTCATAAGCCAGTCCGGAGTATCGTTGTTCCAACGCAGACACACGGTAGGCGACGAGAGTTTCAGCAGTCCGACAACGTGCAGTATCAGGTACGAAAGCTCGTTTGAAACATCGGAATTTTGAGCGTCCTTGCCGCCGACCATAATATTATTGATTCCGAAATTTATCTGGTGCGACTCCTTTTGTGACGACGACGACACAAAAGTTTGCGTTCCCCATCGCCCGATTACGTCCGCAAGCTGCGAGCTTATTTGTTCAAGAGGAACTCCCGCCGCAATGTCGGTCGTGAACAAGTCATACAAATACTGGTCTGCTCGTCCCCAGTGAGAGTTGTTTTGAATGGGATTTTCAAGCATTTTCGCGACGTTGCAGATTACCATAGATTGCAGAGCTTCGCCGAATGTCCGCGCGGGGAACTCCGGAACTCTACGGCAGTACCCCGCGATTCGCGTCAGACGCGCTTTAAGCTCCGCATCGGAGGTTTCCGCTACCATACTTTCCGCAAGCTCCGCGTAGCGATTAGCGTGGCGAACTATGGCTTTAAGCGTGATAACCGCCGCCTGCCAAAAGTACAGACGCGAAATGTCCGTATCGTCGCCAAGTCGGAACTCGTTAATTTTCTCCTCGCACTCCGCGATATAGCCTGACAGCCCAACCGCGAGTATTTTCTTCCAGCTCAATACCGAGGTCGATTGACCGTAAATCGCGGAGTCCAGCGACGGGTCTTTCAGCTTTGCGGCTTCGGCGTTCGCCGCCCACGGACCTACGATTTGCTCCCACGCTCGGTAAACCATTTCCTGCGCTGACGAGCCTGAAAAGACGCGAGCGCTTTCTCGCAGAGTTTCTACGCTCTCGCGGTCAAGCTGAACGGACGCATCCAGCGTCGCTTGAACTTCGCCGTCGTCGTTCCAAATCGCGGGCATATAGTCGCCGTTCACGTCAATTGAGGTCGCGCAACCGATTACGCCCGGCGTCGGACGCCCCGCGATTTCGTCAAACGGGTGAATCTTGATTTCGATGTTGTCGAGTACCTCGGCGACGAGTTTCGCTCTGCGAAGCTCAATGTCCTCGCCCTCGGTCTCGCGCCACGACTTGACGGTGTAACGCTCACGCTCCGCGAAAATTCGCCAGTCGGCGGATTTCATAGCCTTGCGCCAACTCTCGTTAGCCTCGGACAGCGTAAGCGAATCTATCTTGTTAAGCAGCGCCTGGTCGGGATTTCTTGACATTGTAAAACCTCC
>JAISKY010000147.1 GCA_031260745.1 Oscillospiraceae bacterium | reverse complement strand
ATACTTTCGGCGGAATATGACATTCTTTCGGCTAAGTCCGGAGAAAAAGCGATTCAGCTTTCGGAAGAAAACAGACCCGACTTAAATCTACTTGACGTATTCATGCCGGGACTTGATGGCTTTGAAACGCTCGCTAAGCTAAAAGCCTCCGAAACCGTAGGTAATATTCCCGTTATTTTTATCACGGGGCTCGTCGGCGACAAGGACGAAGAAAAGGGCTTTATACACGGCGCGGTAGACTACATTAAAAAACCCTTCAGCGGTATAGTAGTAAAAGCGCGTATACAAACCCAACTACAGAGTTTACGGTATTTACGTTCTTTGGAAGAAGCCAGTAAAACCGACCCGCTGACAGGTCTGCCCAATCGCCGGAAGTTTAATGAACACTTGAGGCGCGAATGGAAAAGAGTCATTCGCGTGGGAAATCCCATTTCGTTTATGATGATGGATATAGACAAGTTCAAGGTCTATAACGATACCTACGGACACCCGCAGGGCGACGAACTTCTGAAAGCCGCCGGAAAGATATTTTTAGCTGCCGTACGCCGTCCGGAGGATTTAGCCGCGCGTTTGGGCGGTGAGGAATTTGGTATTCTTCTGCCTAATACAAGTTTGGGAAACGCAATTGTCATAGCTGAAAAAGTTCGCGCGGAAATTGAGGCTATGCGCGTGCCTACCGCAGACGAAAGCGCTATAACCGGCGCGACCATCAGTATCGGCGTAGTATCGGTCGTTCCCAAACCTAAAGACGCAATAGAGGACTTTATCGAAAGCGCGGACAAAAATCTCTACACCGCGAAAGCGACTGGGCGAAACAGGGTTTGCGCCGGAGATTAATCTTAGGTCATTCTAAACTTATACCGCGCTGTCGTTTCCTCTGCCGCGATTTGGAAAATACGAAAACATCGGAGCCGGTTAACCCGACTCCGATGTTATTTGTTAACCGTCAGCGAGTTGCCTCCGGCTTGAGCCCGTTGGAACAATTCCAATAGTCGCGGGACTATTCATACGAATCGTACAGCCACGCGATTGTTACGCTAAGCGGATATGTTACGCTTTTGTCGCCGGAAACCAAATTAAACATAAACCGAGTAGGAATCCATCTGCTGCCGCGTATTATATCAGCGGCTCCGAAAACGAAGGTAAGCGCGGCGGTTTCTCCGGCGGGTATATCAATCGCTTCCGAGCCGTAGTCAACCGCAAACGGAACCGAAATTTCCGGCTCCCCTGCCGTAACAACGCCGTAGTCAGCAAGATTTAGCTCACTGTCAGCGCCGTTGGTAAGCTCAACCGTAAAATAGAAAATTCCGTCGGATACATAAGCTCCGGTAAGCGAGGTCTCGCCAATCTGACTTTCGGCAATTAAAATACCGTCGGCTGCCGCGTCGGGGATTATAGGTTCCTTATCGAGATAATCAATTATTTTTTGAGCGGCGTTGCCGTCTATAGCCGAACCGGTTTGAACATCTGTATTTTCATAATTTTCAACCACTACGGGCAAAACAAAAATAACTATAACCGAAAATAAAACGATAACCGCTACTATAGTAATCAGAAGTTTCGTAACGAATGTGCCGAGTTCAGATGTCGCGTCGTAATTCCTGTTCATAAAATTTTATCCTCCTGCTATATAATCGTACAGTTTTGAAGCAGACTATATATGTAAAAGACAAAATAATTAAATTTTTACAACAAAATGTTACAATTAATTTATGCCGTTTATAAATAACTATTGAAATCATAACATATATGTGATATAATACCATTATAGGAGGATAAACTATGAAAAAAAGCATAGGCACACCAAGCCTAATTTTCCCTAATCCGGTTTTAGTCGTATGCACGTACGACTCGAACGGTAAAGCAAACGCGGCTACGCTTGCGTGGGGAGGAATCGCGAGTTCCGGACCCGCGGCAGTGTCAATCGCTGTTCAGCCGCCCAGGTACACGTATGAAGCTTTGATGAGCCGTAAAGCGTTTACGGTGAACCTTGCGCCGGCGAAATACGTCGCGGAAGCTGATTACTTCGGTCTGGTTTCCGGACGCGACGTTGACAAGTTTGCGGTTACGGGGCTTACTCCGGTTAAAAGCGAGCTTGTTGACGCTCCGTATATCGAGGAGTTCCCGTACTCGCTGGAGTGTGTCGTAACTCACACGCTTGACCTCGGAGTACACACGCTGTTCATCGGCGAAATCAAGGACGCGAAAATCGACGAAAGCGCGACCGAGTTTTGGAGCGGCTTTGATATTCTGACGTTTGACTCCGCCAGCCGCGATTACCGTATTCCGGGCAAATCAGTCGCGAAAGCGTTTGATGTCGGGAAAAAGTTCATCAAGTAGCAATATTACGTTCAGCGGCGTGTTCTGACCGCAACTGAAACCTGAAGCAGATAATCTGAAAAATTCTGAACCGAAACCTCATCGAAAAGATAGATGTTGTATACGGGACCGCAGAACTCCAGATTATTTTCATCGGCGAACTTGAGTATTCGGTTAGCGACGTCGTTTGTTTTACCGTAATAACCTTTGGTGTATGCGATTAGATATAGGTCTTTCGCTTTAATATCGCGGCCGTTCGGGTCAACGGAGAAAAACTGTTGGGGCTGAGATGGAGCTTCGGAAAATACCTGCATATTCTCGAAGAATCCTCCGACCGGATAACTGAGGTTAATGCCTGATAGCGGAGCGTTCACGCAAAACTCCGTAAACGCGCTGAAAAAACTTTCACCCTCGAAATTGTTGGTTCGTCCAAGCGTAATCGGCATCGCGTCCATATTCTCAACCGTGATTTTATCCTTGTCTGCGCCCAAACCGGTGCTGATAAGATTTGAGATTGTGTGAATAATGGCATACAACGCTTGCAGACGCTCGACCTCCGAAGCTATTGCCGCTTCCTGTTCTTCAAGGAGTTTTAGCACAGATTCCGGAGTCCGCGATTCCTTTGTGGTGATAATAGTGTTAAGCGGAACTTTCAGACTTGTCAGC
>JAISKY010000126.1 GCA_031260745.1 Oscillospiraceae bacterium | reverse complement strand
GTCATCTGGGCCTCTTGGCGGGTGCGGATTGGGAATTGACCGGCTCGTAATGCTGTTGACGGACAGCGCGACAATCCGGGAGGTTATCCTATTCCCCACAATGAAACCTTTTTGATATTGAGGGACTTTAGCAATTGGGATTATACCACTAGCATTTTGGGGCAATCTAAGCAACCCTTATGGTTGCATAGATTGCGCGGTTACAGGCTTGAGATTGAGGGACTATGCTATTGTGGTTATGCCACTAGCATTTTGGGGCAATCTTTTTGAGATTGAGGGACTTTTGCTATTGTGGTTATACCACTAGCAATTTGGGGCAATCAGCGAAGCCCTGACGGCTTCGCAGATTGCGGGTAGATTAGGCAGATTGTAAAAACTAGAATATAGGTAACTGAATGGATAATAACAACGACAACGAAAATAACAACGGTAACAAAAAAGGTTTTATGTACTGGTGGGTTAACGTGTTTATGTTCCACTACTTCAAGTACGCGGTTGGGGGTTTGACGCTGGTCATACTTATCCTCGTACTGACGCTTGACGCTACCGGTAAGACCAAATACGATATTGCTATAGCGGTAGTCGCGGGCTACGGAATATCAGAGGACGAGCTTGAACCGCTGCTTAACCTTGCCGCCGATGTTGTCGGCGACCTTGACGGCGACGGAGCGGTTAACATTGACTTGTTCAATATCAACCTTAACACTACCGACGCGATGAACCAGTTCAGCCGTTTTGAGCTTACCGTCGCGGACGAGGAATTTATGCTTATTCTGCTTGACAACCGGCGTTCGGTGTCAATCGGAGAACGCGGCGATTTCGACAATCTGGATAAATATGACTTCGCCGTTGAGGAGGATTATCCGTATCGCCTGTACATCGGGGATTCGGAAATAATCGCGGATTTCCCGAAGGTTACGGACAGCGGCGGCACCTACGAATTTACCGAAGTCGAGTACGCGTGCTTGCAGACGTGGAAAGCTAAAGGCTCGCTCGGCGAGAAACGAGCCGACGCGGCGGTCAGACTGTTGCGCGCTATCGCGGACGCTAAGGCTGAATAGCCGGAAAGAGTCGCTATGAAAGAAGACTACAGATGGTCGAGCAACCCTAAGAATATGCGGAAAGTGTATATTATCACCGGAACTTTCTCGGTTCTGATTGTGTCGCTGGCGGTTGTATTGTTCGTAACCCAAAAAGGCGGGAGCGACGACAATTTTGACCTCGGAATTATCTACGCGGCTTACGAGGAACTGGACACGCCGACCTATGACAGGTTGTACGCGCTCGCGGCGAGCGCCGTTAACTACAACAACGCTAATCCGTACGCGTTCGCGAACGCTTCCGTTTCGATTGACATTAAATCTATGTATCTCGCTCCGTGGGGAGAGGATTTCAACCCCGACGAGTACGTACGTTTCGGGCTGTCAGAATCGGACGGAGTTGACGGCTACACGGTGTTTATACTGGACGATAAACAGTCGAGAATTTACGGCGAGCGCGGCGACTTTGACGATTTGAGCGCGTGGGGATTTGATTTGGAGGACGGAATCGACTATCGAGTGTACATCGGCGATTTCGCCGGACAAAACGGACTGGGTACTGCGGAATACGCGTGTTTGCAAACGTGGAAAGATACAAACGATACGAGAATCGGCTCGGCGGCAAGGTTCGTCAGGTCGTTGGTGGAGAATGACGGATAAAATCACGTCACGGCAGAATGCCGTAGTACAAAAGCTGCGTAAACTATTCGCGGACGCGTCGTACAGGCGCGACAGCGGATTGTTCGCGGGAGCGGGCGGCAAACTTCGCGAGGATTACCTGTCGGCGGGCGGCGTTGAGTCGGGCGTTTACACAAGCGGTGAAATGACGCCGGATTTGCTTAGTTACATTACGGGTATGCAAAGCCCTCCGGATTGCGTGTTTTACGGCGAGATACCTAAATTTGAAAGCCCGGATTTCGCGCGGTGTCTGATACTTGAGGACGTTCAGGACCCCGGCAACGTCGGTACGATGATAAGAAGCGCGGCGGCGTTCGGAATTGACGCGGTCATACTTGCGGGCGACTGCGCCGACCCGTGGCAGTTGAAAGTCCTTAGAGGCTCAATGGGCGCGGTATTCCGGCAACCGCTGTTAACGCTGGATTGCGAACAGGTTCACGCGGTTCTTGAACGCGGAAAACTGCCGTTGTACTCGGCTGTCGCTCACGGCGGCGAGGACGTTCGCGAGGTTAGACTGCCGGAGCGTTTCGCAATCGCAATCGGCAATGAGGGTCACGGACTTAGGCAGTCTACGCTCGATAACAGCGCGGGGCTGATTCGTATACCGATTAGCGCGGAAAGCGAGTCGCTAAACGCGGCGGCGGCGGCGAGTATACTATTGTGGGAGTTGGTGGGCAGAAAATGAACGATAATATTTATTGGGTGTGGCTATCCCGGCTTAGCGGGATTAAGCCGAACGCTCTGATGAGATATATCGAGCGTTTCGCGTCCGCGAAGCGAATATACGACAGCGACGAAACGGAGCTTAGGCAAGTCGTTAACTCTACTCTCGCGGAGATTACCGCGCTTACCCGTAAAGACCTAAGCGAAGCTCAAACGATTTCGGAGAAATGCCAAAAGCTCGGAGTGCGAATCATTCCGTTGTCCGACGAAAAATATCCTGAGCGTCTGATGAATATTTACGACCCTCCGATTGTATTGTATGTCAAGGGCAATATACCCGACATCGACAAGGAATGTACAATCGGGATTGTCGGAACTCGGAAAGCGTCGCAGTACGGGCTTACGACTGCGGAGCGGTTGGGCTACGAGGTCGCGGAGTGCGGCGGACTGATAATCTCCGGTTTAGCCGAGGGTATCGACAGCGCGGCAGCCAGAGGCGCTCTGAAGGCAAGCGGACGCGCGGTAGGCGTACTCGGTACGGGAATCGACATTGTGTTTCCGAGCCAAAACGAGCGGTTGTTCGGCGACGTGGAAAGCGGCGGCTGTCTGATTTCGGAGTATCCTCCCGGCGAGCGCGCCACTCGGTACACTTTTCCGGCGCGTAATCGTATAATAAGCGGACTGTCGCTTGGCGTATGCGTAGTGGAAGCACCGGAGCGAAGCGGGAGTTTAATCACGGCGTCAAGGGCGCTGGAACAAGGCCGCGACGTGTTTGCGGTACCGGGCAGTATCGACTTGCAAAGTTTCAAGGGTTCCAACTCGCTGTTGCGCGACGGCGCGGAGCTTGTAACCTGCGGTTGGGACATCGTAAGCCGTCACGAGTGGCGGTTTCCGGGTAAAATCCACGAGAAGAAAACGCTCCGAAAGATACTCTCGCCGGAACGGTCGCGCTCCGCGTCGGACAACGCGCCTGTAACCGCGTCGGACAACGTAAGAGTTGCCGCGTCAGACGCTCCCGCGACCGCGATGCCCGCGCCGGTAAAAAAACGTCCGGAGGGGTTGAGCGAAAACGAGTTGAAAGTGCTTGACGCGATAATCGGACAATCCACCGCCGATATGATAACGTCAAAAACGGATTTACGTCCGGAACACGTTATGGTCGCGCTGACATTGCTTGAACTAAAGGGACTTGTAAAAAACCGCGGCAATATGACATACGAAACAAATTGAAAATTATAAATTATAAATGCTAAATTATTATTACATTTCTTGCTCTGGTTGATTTGAGCGATTAACGTATCGGTTAGAGTAATTTATAATTTATAATTTAGCATTTATAATTTCCAACAGAGGGAGATTTATGGCAAACAAAATGAATTTGGTAATAGTAGAGTCGCCGGCAAAGGCGAAAACTATAGAGAAATATCTCGGCGAAGGTTTCAAAGTTACCGCGTCGATGGGACATATACGCGACTTGCCTAAAAGTAAGCTCGGCGTAGACCTTGAAAACGGATTTGAGCCTGATTATCAAATGATAAAGGGCAAAGAAAAACAAGTCGCCGAGCTAAAATCTGCCGTTAAAAAAAGTGATACGGTTTACCTCGCGACCGACCCTGACCGCGAGGGCGAAGCTATCGCGTGGCATCTTAAAGAAATGCTGGAATTGCCGGACAGTAAGGCGCTTCGCGTCACGTTTAACGAGATAACCAAAAAAGTCGTTACGGAGAGTATACAATCTCCGCGTCCGCTGGATATGGACCTTGTGGACGCTCAACAAGCCAGACGTATATTAGACCGAATCGTCGGTTATCAGCTATCGCCCGTACTGTGGAAAAAAGTGCGGCGTAATCTGTCCGCCGGGCGCGTTCAGTCCGCCGCGACTAAAATGGTCTGCGACCGCGAGGACGAAATCAGCGCGTTCATACCCGACGAATACTGGGAGCTTGACGCGGTACTTATCGCCGACAAGTCGGAGTTCACCGCGCACTATTACGGACCCGAAACCGCGTCGAAACAACATACTCTAAGCAATCAGGCTGAAACGGACGCGGTAATCGAGGCCGTAGGGAAATCGCCGTTCAGCGTGAAAACTATAAAACGCGGGGAACGCAGACAGAATCCGCCGCCGCCGTTCGCGACAAGTACGTTACAGCAGGAAGCGTCGCGTCGGCTTAACTTCACGCCGCGTAAGACAATGAGCGTGGCTCAGGTTTTGTACGAAAACGGACTGATAACATATATGCGAACCGACTCGCTTAGAGTTTCACCGGAGGCTCAGGCGGCGGCGCGGTCGTTTATAGGCTCAAAGTACGGCGCGGATTTCGTTCCGGCGAAGCCGAATTTTTACAAGACCAAATCGGGCGCGCAGGACGCTCACGAAGCCATACGTCCGTCTGACCCGTCTTTAATTCCCGACGCGGCAAAGTTGGCGGGCGATAACCTGAAGCTGTATAAGCTCGTATGGTCGAGGTTCCTCGGAAGTCAGATGACTCCGGCGGTTTATGATACGGTAACTTTAGACAGCGTAAGCGCGGGCTACCTGTTCCGCGCGACAGAATCCGCTCTGAAGTTTCAGGGATTCCTCGCGGCGTATGATAACCGCGACGATAAAGCCGATAAGAATAAGAAACCGTTGCCGCCGCTTAAAGACGGCGACCCGCTGAAACTTAAAGACCTAAAACCGGAGCAGAAGTTTACTCAACCTCCGGCAAGATATACCGAGGACAGCTTAATCCGCGCTATGGAGGAACAGGGAATCGGACGTCCAAGCACGTACGCTCCGACGATTACCACAATCGAGAACCGAGAGTATGTCGTCAAAGAGGGCAAGTCGTTGAAACCTACTCCGCTTGGCGAAACTGTGAATCTGCTTATGGAGGACAGGTTTCCGAATATTGTGGACAGCGCGTTTACCGCTAATATGGAGTCACTGCTTGACAGCGTTGAGGAGGGAACTCGCGAGTGGAAGAACGTACTTAGCGAGTTTTACGAGTCGTTTGAGCCGCTTGTTAAAGCCGCGGAGGATATTCCGCGCTATAAAGTTCCCGTTGAGGAAACCGACGAAGTTTGCGAGCTTTGCGGTAAACCGATGGTAATAAAAAGCGGACGATTCGGACGGTTTTTGTCGTGTTCGGGTTTCCCGGATTGCCGCAATACCCGACCGCTTACGGAGGTAATGCCGGGTCAATGTCCCAAATGCGGCGGTAAAATCCTGAAACGCGAGAGCAAAAAGGGCGGCAGAAGCTACACGTTCTACACGTGCGAGAAAGGCAAAGACGACTGCGGGTTTATTACGTTCGACGTGCCTACGGCAGATTTTTGCCCGGAATGCGGCAAGACGATGTTTAAGAAGTCCGGCAAAGGCGCGCATAAATCGTTTTGCGCTACCGAGGGTTGCGTTCTGTTCGTACCGGAGGATAAACGCGGCGGTTGGACAAAGAAAAAAACCGAAAGCGGAAGCGAATCGGCGGAAATCTCAAAAGCTCCCGCGAAAACTACCGCGAAAAAGAAATCGACAAAAAAAGCGAGTTGACGAATATCACCGACTGTGTTATAATAGGTTATAATATGTTATTTGAGGTGAGAATATGAGCTATGTTACTTTCAGCGTCCGTATGCCCTCCGATGTTAAGAAGCAATTCGACAGCTTTTGTTACAACGTGGGAATGAACCCCAGTACGGCGTTTAATATGTTCGC
>JAISKY010000078.1 GCA_031260745.1 Oscillospiraceae bacterium | reverse complement strand
CGCTTGGCGCGAAATCTCCTCCGTTAATATTCGGCTTTGCAAAGAAGTCTAGGGAATTGCCGAAACGGAGGAACTAAAAGCCACGAACTTCGCCCGAGACGGAACTCCCGCGTCTACGCTGATTATCTCGCCGCCCGGCTGCGGTAAGACTACGCTGCTTCGCGACCTAATCAGAGTTATTTCCGACAAAGGTTTTCGTGTCGGAGTATCTGACGAGCGCGGCGAAATCGCCGCGATGCGTAACGGAATCCCGCAACTTGACGTCGGACGCTGTACCGACGTTCTGGAGGGCGTACCGAGAGCCGACGCGGTTATGCTTCTGCTTAGAGCGATGAATCCGCAGGTAATCGCGACTGACGAGATTACCGACGAGAGAGACTTCGCCGCGTTAAGACAAGCCGCCAATTGCGGGGTCAAGCTGTTCGCGACCACTCACCGCGAAAACTCCGATACGTCGCTGTTCGAGCGAATTATCAAAATTACTATTCACGATAAAATACGTTGTTATGAGGTGACGCTATGCTAAAATTAATCGGAGCCGCGCTTGTAATCGGCTGTTGCGGAATGTTGGGCGTAAGCTACATCTACGAGCTAAAACGCCAAATCAGGATTTTGCGTGATTTCGTAAACGCGCTGCCGGAGCTTCGCCACGAAATCTGCGAGTTGCTTACGACTACTCAGGAAGCGGTGGAGCGTTCGGGAATTAAGTTCGCCGGACTTGAACAGTATCCCGAAGTCAGACAACTTGAGCGCGTACTGGGGCGCAGCGGCGCGGAGGACCAGCGAATCGCGATAACCAGGGCTGAAACCCGGCTTTCCGCCGTATTGGACAAGCTCGAATCCGAACGTAAATCCAAAGGTTCCGTATTTGCCGCAGTTTCGCTAAGCGCCGGTCTTATGGCCGCTATAATCCTTTTGTAAAATTATAATTTATAATTTTGGACTTACATCGCCGGAGGCGTAGAATGAATATTGACTTGATTTTCCGCATAGCGGCGGTTGGAATAATAGTAGCGGTGCTTAACTTGTTGTTATCGCGCTCCGGGCGTGAGGAACAAGCGCTTATGACGACAATCGCGGGACTTGTAGTAGTGTTGGTGATAATAGTACGCGAGATAAGCGACCTGTTCGCGCTGATAAAAAACCTGTTCGGATTTTGATTTAGAGCAGAGAGAAGATATAAGAGAGAAGAGATAATTTATCGGTAATTTAAGCGTTAACGCGTTGATAAAGCTATAAGACATCTCTGCTCTCTGCCCTCTGCTTTCTGCTCTATAAGGATTGTTATGGACATATTGATAAAAACGGCGGCGATTGCTATTGCCGCGTCGGTATTGGGGCTGGTAATACGCAAGCACAATCCGGATATGGAGATTCTGCTGACGCTTGCCGCCGGAACCGCGATATTCGCCGGAGCCGCCGCGCTGATAACTCCGCTGATAAAGTTTATGGACGAGCTTGCCGAGTCGGCGGGGCTTTCGCCCGCGCTCGTAAGCCCCGTATATAAGGCGCTGGGAATCGCGGTAATCGGCAAAATCGTGTCAGACGTGTGCAAAGACGCGGGACAAGCGGCTTTAGCAAGCTCCGTGGAGTTGTGCGCCTCGCTTGCCGCGCTAATCTGCGCCGCTCCGCTTATGAGGACGGTATTATTAATGCTAAGGGACTTGATGTGATGGACTTGTCGTTTATCGAATCCGCTGTTCCTCACGCCGAGGCGGCATTCGGCGGAGCAATACGAAGCGCGGCTATCGTACTTGTCATAGCGATTCTCGTGGGAGTAGCGCGCCAGTTAAGCTCCGACGAAAGTAATTGGACGATAGACCTCGCGGGAGTATTGGCAATCAGTATGCTTGCCGTCGGCGACGCCTACGCTTTTATGGGGCTTGGCAGAACGACCATAACCGGATTAAGCGACCTTTCCAAAATCATTTTACCTACGCTTGCCGGAGCGGCGGCGGCAAGCGGAACTCCGACCGCGGCGGCGGCTCAGTTCGCGGTTACGGCGTTGTTTATGGACGCGCTCATCAGCGTATCCGAGAATGTGCTTCAGCCGCTAATCTACGCGTATCTGGCGTCCGAAATCGCGGGAGCCGCCTCCGGCGGCGAAGCGATGAGCGGAGTTTCAGGCTTTTTGAAATGGCTTTGTACCGCTGTGTTAAGCGTTATCGTACTGGTTTTTATACTGTACCTAAGCATAACTGGAATAGTAAGTTCCGCGACTGACGCGGCGGCGGTTCGGGTCGCGAAAACAACCATCAGTACCGCGCTTCCGGTAGTCGGCAGTATATTGTCCGACGCAGCAAGCAGCGTTTTAGCGGGCGCGATGACGCTGAAAAACTCAATCGGAGTTACCGGAATGATTTCGATACTTACGTTGTGTCTGATTCCGTTTCTGAACCTCGGAGCGCAATATCTGCTGTACAAAGCGTCAAGCAAACTGTCAGCCGGATTCGCGGGCGGACGAATCGCAAAACTTGTAAACGGAATCGCGGGAGCGTTCGGATTAATGCTTGGCGCGGTAGGCGCGTGCGGGCTAATGTTGTTTTTCTCGCTGATTTCAATGTTAAGCGTAAGGGGAGGTTAATCCGCGATGATTGAGGTACTAAGAGAATGGATAACCGCGCTCGCGGCGGCGGCGTTCATCGGAGGAATCGCGGGAACTTTAGCGCCGGAGGGCAAAATGCGGCGGGTCGTGAATCTCGTATGCGGATTTATGACCGTCGCGGTTATGCTTACTCCGGCGCGAAGGTTCAGCATCGCGGATTACGCGGCGGAGCTTAACAAATTCCGGCTTGAAACCGACGCGTACGCGACAGAACTGGAAAACTCAAGCGAGCGTGAGATTAAAATCATCATAGAAGATAAAACCGCCGCATATATACTAGATAAGACAGGCATAAACGCGAAGGTTACGGTTCGGGCGGTTGACGGTTCGGAGTACCCTTTGCCGTGGGAGGCGGAGCTTTACGCTCCGTATGATGCGGCGGCAAGCCGCCTAATTGAAGCCGAGCTTGGCATACCGCCGGAACGGCAAAAATGGGCGACTCCCACGTCATAGCGGCGGCAATCAGCCGCCCGTCCGGTACAGTATAAAGGAGAATAAAATGAAAAAATTCGGAGACGGCGCATCCGGCATATTGCGGTTCATCGGTAAATATAAATACATATTAATAGCTTTAGCGGTGGGAGCCGTACTGCTGCTTTTACCCAGAACCGCGTCCGGTCAAGCGCGTGACGCTCCGACCAGCGCGGCGTTAACCGGATTAAATCTCAACTCCGAGTCCGGCGTCAGCGAAGCGAAACTAACCGAAGTACTGTCAAGGCTAGACGGCGCGGGCGGTATTACCGTGGCTCTAAGCAAGTCCGGAGCGGTAATCGTATGCCCGAACGTCAACCCGGAGCTTAGACTGGGGATAACTCAAGCGGTATCGGCATATACCGGATTAAGCAGTGAAAAAATTATCATCTTAAAAGGAGCGTCTAAATGAAACTATTCAAACGTAACGCCATAATACTGACCGTCATAGTATTTGTATGCGCGGCGGTGTACTTAAATTGGGCGTACAACAAGGGCGGCGGCTCGGAGCCGCTTACCTCGGAAATCGAAAATATGCCCGCGGACGACTTAGCCGCGGAGCAAAACGGAATGTTCTACGACGAGCATGATAATTCCGAGAACGAGATTCTGTCCTCCGACGAAACCAATACGCAAAACAAGGTCAGCGAATACTTCGCGGACGCTCGGCTGACGCGTCAGCAGGCTCGCGACAGCGCGGTAACTATTCTGCGGGAAACGAGCGAAAGCTCCGCCGCCTCTCAGGAGGTCATAGACGAGTCGCTGTCAGGCATAACCGCGATGGCGGAATTTTCGCTAAGCGAAGCCGAAATCGAAAGCCTAATCCGCGCCAAAGGCTTTACCGAGTGCGTAGCGTTCCTAAGCGACAATAGTATAATCGTCACGGTTCCCGCTCCGCTGGAGGGACTGTCGGCAACCGCGGTTGCGAGAATAACTGACATTGTTACCTCCGAAACCGCGCTAACCTACGAGCAAATCAAAATCGTAGAGGTAAAATAACGCAATATGCAATAGAGTTATTAAAAAAAGCGCCGAGATTTCATCTCGGCGCTAATTGTATAATGCTGAACGTATAGAGGAAAAAGTTGAAATCGTCCGTCAGTTTCTTACTCGGTGAACTGATTTTCAAGAGTGTTGTATTTGGAACTTAGTATAATTATATCGACGCGCCGATTCTTTGCACGACCCTCAGAGGTGGAGTTATCCGCAATTGGTCTGTATTCGGAATACCCTACCGCGATAAGCTTACTCGGGTTAATATCGCAGTTTTCTATAAACAAGTTCGTAATAACAATAGCGCGGGCGGCTGACAGTTCCAGGTTCGAGGGATATAGCGTACTGGAAATGGGTACGTTATCCGTGTGACCCTCGATGCGTATATAGTTATCCAGTTTGTTCAACGCGTTTCCGGCTTTAATCATCAGGTCGCGATTGTCGGGATTAATAATCGCTTTGGCAGAATCAAACAGCACCGAGCTTGACAAACTTACAACCAATCCGCGTTCGTCTATTATGCTGGTAACGCTGGCGCCTAATCCGTCAGCCTCAAAGTAACCGTTCAGCGTTTTCTGTAGTTCCAGTAAGTCGTTCATTTCCTGCTGAGCGATTAAATCTCCGTTTTCGTCGTCGTCAGACGCGGAGGGTTCCGGCGACGGCGCGGCAGGAACATCGCCGAAAAGCGGAGGTATAATTGATTCGTTAGTAAAACCGGGATTCACGCTCACGCTCGCGCCGGGGATTACGCCTGACCCGCCTTGCAACATACCGCCGAATTGGCTCGCCATCTCGCTCGCTTTGCTTTCGTCAACTTTACTTACCGCGAACAGAACGATAAACACGGCAAGTAACAGCGTCATAAGGTCGGAGTACGGAAGTAACCAAGCCTCGCCCATTTCACCTTCTTCGTGGTGTTTTTTAGATTTTTTGAACATATTGGGATTTCCTTTCCGACGGCGCGAAACGCGCCGTCAGCGGCGTTACGACTGGTTACCGGTAAATGCCGCTTGGTCCTTTGAGGGAAGCAACGCTACCATACGCTCACGCAGTATTGTCGGGGACTCACCGCGCTGCATACTGATAATACCAACTATGGCAAGCCGCTTTTTAGCGACCTCGTGTTTAGTTCTTATTTTAAGTTTATTCGCGAACGGATTCCAAAGCACATATCCGGTAAATATGCCCAAAATCGTCGCGATGAACGCGGCGGCGACCGCGTGAGCCATTATCTCTATATCATCTATGTGAGCCATAGCCGCAATCAATCCGAACACCGCGCCCAAAACGCCCAATGTCGGAGCGTACGCGCCCGCCGAGCTGAATATTGACGCGTTACTGCCGTGACGTTCTTCCATTTCAGATATATCGGACTCAAGTATTTCTACGATGACTTCCTCCTGCATACCGTCGATTGCCATTCTAAGTCCCTTGCGGATAAAGTCGTCGTTAACATTGTTCAGTTCCTGTTCTAAAGCGAGAAGTCCCTCTTTACGAGCCTTTAAGCTCATTGACTGGAACATCTCTACGGTTTGTTTTTCTGACATTCCGTTACTTACGTCATTGAACACCATATTAAACAGCTTGCCGATGTTTTTAAGCTCGTGTCCGCTAAAGGAGTTCATAACCGACGCCGCTGTTCCTACGAATATAACAATCAACGCCGCGGGGTTATTAAACACCGAATAGCTGACTTCTTTGAAATACATAGCTCCGGCTACCGCGCCTAATCCGAGAGCGATGCCTATTATGGTGGTTATGTCTAACTTTTTTGTAGTTTTCATTTACTATGTACTCCCATCTAAACTACTTCTCAAAATAACGTAAAATATACTAATTACTTTATCACGCTTCACCGCATTTGTCAAGCATTTTTTTACTTTCTCTTAATTTATGTCACCCTCGCTTTGAAATACGGAGATTATTTTTTTTACGTCAGTCAAACCTATGATTTCCGACTTGTCAAAGCGGCTAAAAATCCCCCGCTTCGGGTAAACTAACCGAACAGGGGGATTTTTTATGAACGAACAAAACAACGAGCAAATGAACGACCAGGCATCTGAAACAGTAACAGTACGCGACGCCGCGTTCGGACAAGTCAACGAATTTGGTTCCGTAACCGCGCACTCCGAGCGCGGCAATATTCACTGTCTTACAATCGTCGGGCAAATCGAGGGTCATATGATTTTGCCGCCCGACAACAAATCCACAAAGTACGAACACGTTATGCCAATGCTTGCCGCCATTGAGGAAAGCGGCGATATTGACGCTTTACTGATAATACTGAACACGGTCGGCGGCGACATTGAAGCCGGACTCGGCATAGCGGAGCTAATCGCGTCTATGTCAAAACCAACCGCGTCGCTTGTACTCGGAGGCGGACACTCAATCGGCGTACCGCTGGCGGTGAGCGCGAGCCGCAGTTATATCGCGCCCTCCGCCGCGATGACCGTTCACCCCGTCAGGCTTAACGGTATGGTTATCGGAGTTCCGCAGACGTTCAACTACTTCCAGCGAATCCAGGAGCGTATTACCGAGTTCGTAACGACTAATTCTCACATCAGCCGCGAGAAACTGCTTCAGCTTATGCTTGAAACCGGCGAGTTAGCCAACGACGTCGGCAGCGTAATCTACGGACGCGAAGCCGTAGCCTGCGGGTTAATCGACCAACTCGGCGGTTTGTCGGACGCGCTTACGTATCTGCACGAGCGGATTAAGTCTGCGCGCGAGCAGAAGCGGGAGCGTACCCAAGAAACTTCAGACGCGGAACAACCAATTTCCTAAGCACGACTATTACGACAGCGTAAAG
>JAISKY010000051.1 GCA_031260745.1 Oscillospiraceae bacterium | reverse complement strand
AATACGGGCAAATCGGGGGTTCTAGTAAATAGCTCCGTTATTACTTGCTGATGGTTCGGCGTCGGGTCTGACGGAGAGAAAGCCGGTTCGGGCAACGACTTTTGAGCTTGCGGCGAAGTTTGAGGTTGCGGTTGCCGAAATTGCGGTTGCTGTGACGACGGAATTGTCCGCGATTCCGGTTGAGCCTTTGACGGTACGCCGAGCGCGGACTTTACCGCGTAATGCACAAGGTCAAATACCGCGCGATCATAGAGGAATTTGATTTCGGTTTTCGCGGGGTGGACGTTTACGTCAACGGAGTTGGCTCTAAGCGTTATATATAGTACGCAACCGGGGAAACGTCCTCCGGGTATCATTGTTTTGAACGCCTGTTCAAGCGCGGCGGTTAGAAGCTGCGACTTGATATAACGGCGATTGACGAAAAAATACTGCGCTCCGCGATTTCCGCGAACCGCGCTCGGTGAGGTGATTAGTCCGCGAACGCTCATAGTGTCGTCGCCGGAGTCGGGAATCTCAATCAGGTTAAGCGCAGCTTCGCGTCCGAGCAAAGTATAAACGCAGTCGCGGACGTCGCCGTTGCCGGAGGTACGGAAAACTTCGACTCCGTCTTTGATAACCCGAAACGCGATTTCCGGGTATGATAACGCGCAACGAAGCGCGGCGTTAACTGCGGCTGAACCCTCGGCGGAATCTGTTTTCATAAACTTCAGTCTTGCGGGAGTATTGAAAAACAGGTCGTTCACGATAATGGTCGTACCCTCCGGGCAACCGGCGGGTATCGCGCCGCCGCCCGCGTCAATTCCACCCTCAAGCGTCATCGTTACGCCGGAAGCTGCTCCGCGCTCGCGAGTTTGAAGCTCAACGCGCGATACGGACGATACCGCGGCCAAAGCCTCGCCGCGAAATCCGAGAGTGTTAATCGCCTCAAGCCCGCGCTCGTCCTTGATTTTGCTGGTCGCGTGACGCAAAAACGCGGTGGGAGCGTCCTCCGGCGACATTCCGCGCCCATTATCGGTGACGCGAAGGTAACTCATACCGCCGCGCCTAAGCTCTACGGTTATTGAGCTTGCGTCCGCGTCAATCGCGTTTTCGATTAACTCCTTGACAACGCTCGCCGGACGTTCTACAACCTCGCCCGCCGCAATCATATCCGCAATCTGCGGACTAAGTCTATGTATTATATTCATCTTTATACCTATGTTGCAACCTATCGGCAAATTATCTTCGCGCCGCGGTTAGCATTGTGTCCGCCGTCACTCGCGAAACTCGTATATTTACACATTGATGTTTTTGTCCGGAGCCATTATCGGCAGACGCACAATCACGGTCGTACCTATGTTAACTTCGCTTCGGATTTCAATCGAACCGCCGTGTTGTTCTATGATTTCGTGCGCGATACTAAGCCCAAGCCCGGTGCCGCCTTTAGCGCGGCTTCTTGCCTTGTCCACGCGATAGAACCGGTCAAACCGCTGGGGAATATCATCTTTTGGTATGCCGATTCCGGTGTCAACGATGGAAAACCACGCTTCGTTAGCGGTCGCGTCAACTCCGGAGGAAACCGTTATCGAGCCGCTTGCGGAAGTATAGCGTACCGAGTTCGAGATAATATTAATCAGCACTTGCTCAATACGGTCTTTGTCGGCAAGTACCGGAATCGGTTCAGGCGAAAGGTTCAGCTTCATTTTCAATCCGCGTTTTGTCGCGTCAAAAGCGTTTGCGTCGAATACGTTCTTTACGGAGTCGGACAAGTTGAATTTAGTCGTTTGAATCGCAATCTCCCCGGCGTCGATTTTCGACAGAATAAGCAAATCCTGAACGAGTTTCGTCATTCTGTCGCTTTCGTTGAGTATCACGTTCAGGAAATTTCGGCGAGTTTCCAATTCGATTGTGTCGCCGGTTTCGACCAAAGTTTCGGCGTAGGAGCGCACGTTTGTAATCGGCGTTCTAAGTTCGTGAGATACGTTCGCGACGAACTCGCGCCGCATTTGTTCGGAAAGCCGCAAGTGTTCAAGCATATCGTTGAAACGCTCCGTAAGCATTGCGGTTTCGTCACTGCCGCTGACGTCTACTGGGTCGGGAAAAATGCCGGAAGTAAGGTCAATCGCGACTTTCGACAGCTTTTGAAGCGGCGAAACAATTTGCTTTGATATTACAAACGAAAGAAACAGCGAAATAATCAGCGCAGCAATGACAGACTGAAGCAGGATTTGCCCGGTTTGCGCGCTTTGGCTTCGCACCACGGCTTTATTATCGAATATATAGACAATGTAATTACCGACGCGTACCGCAATATCCATATACGGCTCGTTTATCAGAGTAACGCTGCCCTCGCGCTCGTTAAGCGCGGCTAAGATGTTTCGCGTGATTTTGACGGAGGAGGGAACTTCGTTCATCGCCGCCAGCGGTTGTCCGTATCTGCCATCTAAAATGTAGTATATCCGATTATTGTTGTCAATTCCAAGAGGACCGGTCCAATTCGCGATGACCTCGTTAACGCGTTCCGCGCTGACCTCGGACGCGGCAATCAGGCTTTCGCTGAAATCAGGTTTAGCGAATACGTCGTGAACCTGACGGAAAAACTCGTTCTGGTAAGCGTTGACGGAACCCCGCATAAGGAACACAAAGAATACCGCTCCGAACGAAAGTCCGAACGAAAGCAGAACGAGTACAAATTTTCCGTGCAGACCGAGCCTGAATTTCATTTTTCCTCCGATATAGCCGATTCGGCTAAGAAAAAGTGAACGGTAAAACCCGCGAGTCCTTGTGTCTCTTGGATTTTGTTTTAGCGGCGAATCTTATAGACCTTCTCTAACGTAACAGTTATACAAATGTCATTGCGCGATGTAATATCCTACTCCGCGCTTGGTTATCAAAATCGTTGGTTCGGCGGGAGCGTCCTCTAACTTTTCGCGTAATCTGCGTATAGCGACGTCAACTAATCTAGCGTCCCCGACGTAATCGTAGTTCCATACTCCTGACATAAGTTCCTCGCGGGAAAACAGTTTTCCCGGCGACTTAGACATAAATCGCAACAACTCAAACTCACGCTGAGTAAGCTCGATATGTACTCCGTCTTTAGTGACGCTTTGACTCGCGGAATATAACATCAAACGTCCGGCGATAAGAACTTCGTCGTCAGCGGGTGAGGAGTCAACGGGAATCGCGGAGTTTCGGCGCATATTGGTTTTGACACGCGCCATAAGCTCTCTGACGGAGAACGGTTTGACTATGTAATCGTCCGCGCCGTATTCCAACCCCAGGATTTTGTCGCGTTCTTCCTCTCGCGCGGTCAGCATAAGTATTGGCGTAAGTTTATCTTTTTCGCGAATCTCCTTGCATATCTCAAACCCGTTTATACCGGGCAGCATCACATCAAGCAGGATTAAATCCGGAGATTTGTCTAACGCAAGTGTAAGACCCAACTTGCCGTCAAGCGCGGAAAGTACGTTATAACCCTCACGTTTAAGGTTGAATTCCAATATTTCGACGATATTCGGTTCATCGTCAACTACAAGAACAGTATACGACATTTCATTTACACCTCATCTTGATAAGCGCTTAGCGGCGCGAAGCAACGTTACTATTGTCTTTCCGTCGTTGATTTCGCCGTTTTCAGCCATTTCCAAAAGTTTCGCAAACGGATATTTTTCCACGGTAACATATTCGTCCGTGTCAAGGTCGGTTTCGCCGGAGTGAAGTCCCAGCGCGAGATAGTGATAGTTTACCTCGGCGCAGTAGCCCGGCGACGGATACGAGTAACCTAAGTCAATTACTTCGTCGGCGGTGAAGCCGGTTTCCTCTTTTAGCTCGCGGATTGCGGCGGATTTCGGGTCCTCATTTTTTTCGAGTTTA
>JAISKY010000195.1 GCA_031260745.1 Oscillospiraceae bacterium | reverse complement strand
AAAGCCCGGATACGGAGCCGTCTTTACATTTGCGCGTAAAATAGGACGACCCTCGCGCCGAACGCGAACAGCGTCGCCTAAATCTTCAATTTCCGCGCCCATTTCCATTAATTTAGAGGTAATGCAAACCAAGTGACGCGGAATCACGTCGTGAACGACTACGTCGCCGCCCGTACCCGCGACAAGCGCAACGTATGTTCCGGCTTCTATTTGGTCGGGTACGATAGTGTACGAACCTCCGCGAAGGCTTTCAACGCCGTAGATGCGGATTACGCTTGTTCCCGCGCTGCGAATCTCCGCGCCCATAGCGTTCAGGAAGTTCGCAAGGTCAACTATATGAGGTTCCATAGCCGCGTTCTCGATAATCGTCATACCTTCGGCGTGAATCGCCGCGAGAATAATATTTATCGTTGCGCCTACAGACGGATAATCCAGGTAAATCCTCGCGCCGTGAAGCCGTCCGCTACCGACGGTCGCGTTAATCCAGCCGCCGCCCATTTCGACTTTTGCTCCGAGCGCCTCAAAACCCTTAATATGCAAGTCAATCGGTCTTGTACCGAAGTCGCAGCCGCCCGGCATAGCGACTTTCGCGTGACCGAACCGTCCTAATAACGCGCCCAGTATATAGTACGAGGCTCTAAGCCGTCCGTACAACTCCTGACACGTAGTAGTAGCCGACGGGTCAATCTCGCGGCAGTCGAGAACAAACTCACCGTCGTCGGTCTGCTCAATGCCCGCGCCCATAACTTTCATAATTTGCAGAAGCGTATCAACGTCCCCGACTTCGGGGATATTGTCAATTCGGCAAACGCCGTTAACCGCCGCCGCCGCCGCAATCGCCGCGACCGCGGAATTCTTCGCACCGCTGACAGAAACATCACCGTAAAGTCTGTTTCCGCCGGTAATGCTGTACTTCCCGAAATCTTCCAAAACTAATACCTCTGATTACATAAGTACATTTAGTATTACAACTTTTAAGCACTATATGCTTCATTTACATAACGTAAACGTATTCTAACACATTATGACCGATTTGTAAAGAGTTTTTTTGAAATTTCTTGAAATTTTTTTGTAAAATGTTCCTGAGTTCAATAAACACGGTATATTTACGGATTTGCTTATTCGCCGTACTGAGGATTTTCGCGAATATGGTCCGCAACCTTGACGTCCTCCCGCTTTATGTGGTTAATCAGCCAGTTTCCGACCTCGCTGTTAACTTTACCTACAAGTTTAACCGACGCTCCGCCCTCGTGAAGCTCCCGTTTCAGTTCCGCGACGACGCGTTTGAAGCCCTCGTGCAGACGGCGATGATTGGAATAATCGGGGAAACTGTATTTTTTTTGTAACACTTCCTCGTCGCCGAAGTGCTTTCCAGTATAGTCCGCGAGGAATGTAATCGCTCCGTCAAGTTCGCTTCGTCCTTTACCCTGACCGCAAGCCTCGACAAGGTCTTTTAGCGCTTTCAGGAGCGTTTTATGCTGACTGTCGATAAGCTCGTTATTCGTCGCGAGCGAATCGTCCCATTCGTAAGGCGACTTCTTTACGGCGATATTGTTGCCGCCGTAAGCGATTTGACGCGCCGGAACGATTAGTTCCGAGCTTTCCCCGACTAATTTCTCGAACTCCGCAACCGACGCGGCGATAGCTTTAAGCGACGCCGCGGTTTGAACCGCAATCTCCGCTCCCGCGGCCGCGGCGGTCGTGGAATTTTTTATCAGCGCGGAGGTTTCATCTACGGCGTTCGCGCTTTTAGCGGCAAGACGCCGAACTTCATCGGCGACTACCGCGAATCCCTTGCCGACAGTACCGCCGGCGCGAGCGGCTTCTACCGCGGCGTTAATCGCCAGTAAATTCGTTTGAGTGGATATATCTTCTATAACTCTAAGGACTTTCGATATGCTTTTGCTTGCCGCGCGGATTTCCTCGACCGCTTTAATCAGCTCGGTCATTTGTTCCGACGCTTTTGCGGCTTCTAATTTGATATTACCGGATAATTCGGTAAAAGTTCGGTCATTATTTGTCATTTTTATGACCTATGTGTATAACGCGGTTACACTCGTTCGAGGGTGACAGAGTTATATTTTTCCTTTCATAAGAATCAATTTCATTTGAATTTTCTACAACGTAACCCACGCCGCGTCGCGAGACGCGCTTTCTATGGCGGCGTGCAGGAATTTCATACCGCTGACGCCGTCCGTAACGGTCGGAAAATCGTAACCCTCGGCGGACGCGCCGCTTTTACGCGCCTGTAACGCGTCGATATACGCGGCGTAAATGTTCGCGAATGCCGAGCTTACTCCGTTATGCCCGGCGGGTAAGTTCAGAACCTCGGCGGCTTTTACGTAAGCTTCGGGAATCTCACAGTGAATAGTTTGCGGCGGCTGACCGCGATACGCGACTTTCAAAGTGTCCGCGTTTTCCTGTCCCCATTCAATTGAACCTTCCGTACCTATAATCGTGAAACTCAAGTCGTTGGAGTGTCCCGCCGCCGCTTGAGTACACCAATACGCGCCGTACGCGCCGCTGTCGTACTCTACAAGGATATTTGCGGCAAGGTCAAGGTTCAGTTCTCCGTACCGCTCCGTAACGGCTGAAAGTCGTTTGATTTTCAATCCGGTGATGTAGCTTATCATATTTTCCACGTGAGTTCCGATGTCGGCTACGGTACAGGAAACTCCCGCGTATTGTGGGTCAAGCCGCCAGATTTTGGACGTATCAAGACTGCCGTCCACGGCTCCGGCAAGCCAATCCTGAGCGTAACGAGCCTCTACGTGGATAATCCGCCCAAGATTTCCGCCTCTGACCAATTCGCGGGCTAATTTGACTACGTCGTGACCCGTGTAGGTATAGGTTACGCCGAAAAGCAGGTTTTTCTCACGCGAAAGCGATTCCAGTTCCAGCGCTTCGGCGACCGTAATACACAACGGCTTGTCACTGACGACGTTGATGCCGTTAAGCAGGAATTCGCGTGCGATTTCGTAGTGTGATACGTTCGGAGTAACGACGATAACGAAGTCAATGCCGTCAGCTCTCACGGCTTCGGCTTTCGCCATCTCACGGTAGCCGCCGTAGACGCGCGAAGCATTCAGCCCGCAGGCCTTACCCGCCGCCGCGTTCTTCTCCGCGTCGCGGGAGAAACAGCCCGCCGCGATTCCGCTCCGCCCGTCCAACGCGCAGCCGGTACGGTGTGATTCGCCAATCATCGAGCCTATACCGCCGCCGACCATACCGTAAGTAAATAGCAATTTTGACATATATGTTACTCCTTTATACAAATATCAGTTGAACCATCAGCATATAGGCGATTGTTCCCGCCGCAATCGCAACGAGCGAATTTTTGAAAATCAAAAACAACGCCGCTACCAGTAAAATCGCCAGTAATTCCGGAATCCCGTGAGGCGACGCTATAATCGCCGCGTTTTTCAGGCAGTATACAATCAGCATAG
>JAISKY010000168.1 GCA_031260745.1 Oscillospiraceae bacterium | reverse complement strand
GCAAAACCCGGTTGCGGAGCTTGGCGCGTTATGCCGCGAGCGCGGCGTAATTTTCCTGGTTGACGCGGCGCAGTCGGCGGGAAGCGTTCCTATTGACGTTGAAAAGATGAACATTGACTTGCTTGCGTTTCCCGGTCACAAGGGCTTGTACGGCTTGCAGGGTACGGGAGGACTTTACGTTCGCGAGGGCGTTGACCTCGCGCCGCTTAGACACGGCGGCACGGGAAGTCACTCGGAGTTGCCTACGCAACCAGACGAGTTGCCCGACAGATACGAAAGCGGAACTCTGAACGTACCCGGTCTAGCTAGTCTGGCGGCGGGAGTAGATTACGTCACTCAAACCGGAGTTGAAAACATCGAAAGACGCGAATCAGAACTTACCAAAAAGCTCATTGACGGACTTTCGCAGATTCGCGGCGTAACGGTTTACGGCGCGGGGAATTCCGGCGTTGTGTCGCTGAACATTGACGGAATCGCGCCGTCCGACGCGGCGACGATACTGGATGGTTCGTTTGACATTGCCGCTAGAGCTGGTTTGCATTGCGCTCCCGACGCGCATAGGACGCTTGGGACGCTCGACCTCGGCGGCACGCTTAGGTTAAGCGTCGGCGCGTTCAACTCGGACGGCGACATTAACGCGGTTCTACGGGCGATTGACGAAATCGCGACGGGAGTATAAAAATGGACAGATACGCGAGGCAAAGCGTTTTCAGCAAAATCGGGGTTGAAGGTCAGCGGACGCTCGCGAAATCCCGCGTCGCTATCGTCGGAGCAGGCGCGCTTGGAACCGTGAGCGCGGCGGAACTCGCCGGAGCTGGTGTAGGCTTTCTGCGGCTAATCGACCGCGACTACGTGGAACTCACGAACTTACAGCGTCAGACGCTGTTCGACGAAGCGGACGCTCGCGAGGGTTCGCCCAAAGCGGTTGCGGCGGCGGAGCGGTTGAGGAAAATCAACTCGGAAATCGTAATCGAGCCGATTGTCGCCGACTTCAACGCGGCGAACGCCGAAAAACTCACGAGCGACGTTGACGTTGTGATTGACGGCTCGGACAACGCCGCCGCGCGGTATTTGCTCAACGACGTTTGCCGCAAACTTGGACTGCCGTGGGTGTACGGCGGCGCGCTCGGCAGCGTCGGAGCGGCAATGTCGTTTATGCCCGACGGTCCCTGTTTCCGTTGCCTATTTCAACACGCGCAAAACGGCGGCGAATCCTGCGCCACCGTCGGAGTTTTGAATATGCTTACGGGAATTGTCGGCTCTCTGCAAGCCGCCGACGCTCTGAAGATTTTGCTGAAATCGCCGGAACTCGACCGCCGATACCGCACCTTTGACATTTGGAATAACGAGTTTGACGCGATTGAGGTTTCGCAAAACCTAGATTGTCCGTGTTGCGGACACGGTGATTTCGAGTTTCTGAACGCTCCTCCGAGCGACAACGCGGTCAGTCTGTGCGGTCGCGACGCTTACCAAGTCGCCGGTCGGCGTGTCGCCGATGACAATATTAACCTGACGCTTCTTGCGGAGAAACTGAACCCGCTCGGCAACGTCAGGCTTAACTCGTTTATGTTGGTATTCGAGAGCGCCTCCGTGAGTTTCACGCTATTCCCGGACGGTCGAGCCATCGTGAAAAACGTAAAATCCGCTCCCGCCGCTCTGTCCGTTTACGCCGAGTACATCGGAGCGTAAAGCGGTTGCCGGAGCGCTGATAATGCTGTGCGCCGGCATACTGTTATAGCATATGGTAGTATAATAATATTCGTGGTTTATGAGGATTTACAAATGAAGAAGTTTGCGTTTATAATGACATTAATATTATTAACTATCCTTGTGTCGTGTTCGGAGCCGCCTAATGCGACTCCGGCAGATTCGGAATCCGGTTCAACTGCTAGTTCGGAGGATTTACCCCTTGCGCCGACAGAGCCGTCTTTACCGGAAAACGCGCCTCTTGCGGAGCCGACCGCAATTGTACGTCCGGAATTGCCACTATATCTGCCGTTGCCGTACTATTACGCGTTCAACAGTCTGACCGCTGAAGAAAAGACTTGGGAAACCGAGCTTGATTCGTTCCTGCATAACACAGCGGTCAATGATTACTCAACCAGAGTTACGGCTAAAGAGGGACATTTATTATTGCCTTCTCTTAGGTTGCTGAGCTCGTGGGATTCCAACGACGGAGCAAAGTATTATTTATGTTTAATGGCAACTTATGATTTTTACAACTTATCGCCTTGGCTAAAAGAAAACGCTGATATTCCATTCAAGAACCCGTATGATGTCGGAAGTATTACCGGTAAGGTCGGGGGAATTCTAGTCAGGTATAAAGTTGCCGAGTTTGACCCGAATGAAAAAACCTCCTATCACGCGTATGATTTCGGTCGGTTTCAGTGTTTAGAAATATTGGAGCAACCACCTTATGGCGACGATAATGAATCAATTCGGGATATGTGTTCCGATAATCCGGAATTGTGTCAACAACTAATCAATGCCAATAACGCTCCGGGGGGAGATATGGAAAGTGTTCCGTATATACGCGATATTTTACCTAACGCTCACGACAAGGCGCAACTATTAGAACAATATCTAAACTATTTTTGTTTTGCTAATAGCGACTGAATGAATTATTTTGTAGTCCGAGCATTACGTAGACATCAAATACGATAACAACCTCTGCATAACTACACCTTTTACATCATAACACTTCGGTTTATTACAGCGTCAAGCTCTAAAAGCTGTTTGAGGTAGCTCATACTTGCCGTAATGACCTACCTCAAACAGCTTTTCCGCCTGATACCACGGCGCATATCCAAGCGTGTCTGCGGTAACATCGCGGTAGGACGAGTGTTCGCCTCCCGCGAGCGAGTATAATCGTTCCTCAAATTCCAGCGAGTCGCTGTCCTCGTAATCGCCCGCCCACACAACCGAGTCGCCGAACCACTCGTTTTGCATTTTCGCGAGTACGCACATCACCTGCGAGTTCATCGTATACGCCGTTTCCATCATTTTCAAGCCGCCGATGACCTCAAACCACTCCACGCCCGGAATTATTGTGTTACGCGTGAGCGCCTCTTTCTTTGTCACATTGACCGGTATAAAATATTGTCCCATTTTTAGCCCTCCTGTTTGTTTTAGATAGGGTTACACAGTAAAGATAACCGGAGTACCATTACGGCACTCCGGCTATCTTTGTTTATAGTTATTCTGTTAGTTTGACAATTACCGCTACTTAGAGTCAGCGCGGTACTCATCCTGTCGGCGTTTTTCCTCAAGTTTTCGCTTTTGCTCCGGCGTTAGCCCAATGTCGTCGAGCCACGAATCAAATTTGCGCCGTTCGTCTTCACGCCCTTCTTCACGTCCCTCATCATAGCGGACGTCAAGGGCGGTGTCCATATCCCATTCAGCTGTAAGCATATT
>JAISKY010000134.1 GCA_031260745.1 Oscillospiraceae bacterium | reverse complement strand
AGCGCGCCGGACATAACCAAACGCGTACTCGGCAAGGTGCAAAGCGGCTCGATTGTTCTGTTCCATAACGCCGCTAAGCACACTCCGGAGGCTCTGCCCGGCATAATTGAGCGTCTGCTCGCGGACGGCTATACGCTCGCGCCAATCAGCGAGCTAATCCTTGACGACGACTACTACATCGACCATACCGGACGGCAAATCCGAAACTAATGACCAGCGGATAATCACTAACTATTAATCATTAATTTTTTCCTTGTAATTTTGTTTGAAATCGTGTATAATAAGTTAATATGGAAAATGTCTGCTGTATAGAGCTTAACTCCTCGGCTCCCGAAACGGTTCTGATACTGGAGGGGTGGGCTACAAATACATCGCTGTACAAAGCGCTTGCGGAGCATATCGCGGGGCTTGGCTTTCGCGTACTATTGCCGGATTTGCCGGGATTCGGCGACACTCCACCGCCGGAGCGTTCGTGGGACGCCAAAGATTACGCCGAGTTCGTCAACCGTTTCCTTATTGGGCGCGGCGTAACCCGCGTTACGTTGCTGGGTCACTCCCACGGCGGCAGAACTATCATAAAAGCGTTGGGCGAACGTCTGATAACCGCAGAGGTTCCCAAGGTTATTCTGATTGACTCCGCAGGAATCGTCTACGAGAAAACTCCGGCTCAAAAGCGTCGCGCTAAGCGATACCAATTAGCTAAGAAACTGTTGCGCCCTTTCCCTGCCCTACTGGAGCGTTACAAAAAATCGAAAGGCTCCGCCGACTATAACGCCGCGATTCCCGTAATGCGTGAAACTCTCGTCAAACTGGTTAACGAGGACTTACGCGGTCTTTTGCCGGGTATCGCTCAACCTACGCTGTTGATATGGGGCGAAAACGATAAGGACACTCCGCTCGACGACGGCAAACTTATGGAGAGTTTACTGCCCGACGGAGGGCTGGTCACCGTACCCGGCGCGGGTCACTACGCGCATCTTGATAATCCGCGGTTTGTTTACCGCGTTGTAGACAGTTTCCTCGGAGGTGACAAATAATGAACCTGTACTATTATTGGTATTGGTTTGCATTGCCGATACTTGCGTTAGTAAATGGTCTGACGTTCACGCGCAACGCGCATATATTTCAGCTTAACGGTTATAAACCGAAAGTACACACCAAGTGGCTTACCAAACACCCGTTTTTCCTGTTCATAAAACCTAAAGAGGTAAAAAAGCCGCTTGTCCTGACGGGGAGAGTTAAACGGCTTGCAATCGCGTACGGACTGATTGTATTGCTTCCGGTTATCGCGGTAATATTAACTCGAAGCGTTCCGGTTATCATAACGTATATGATTTACGTGGCGTTCTTTCCGCTGTGGCCGTGGATTTTGATGTTGGCGAACATAATATGCAAGCCGGTCGAAATCGCTATAAACAACCGCTATATCGCCGACGCGAAGCGCATAATCCTCGACGCTAAACAAAGCGGACTTAAAGTAATCGGAGTTACCGGGAGCTACGGTAAAACCAGCGTAAAATTTTTTGCGGGAAAACTGTTGTCTGCAAAGTTCAACGTCCTTATTACTCCGGAAAGCTACAACACTACGCTGGGAGTCGTACGTACAATCCGCGAACAGCTTAAAGCCTCGCACGAGTATTTCATCGTGGAGATGGGCGCGAGAAATCCCGGCGACATTAAGGAAATCTGCGAGATTGTTCAGCCCGACTACGGGATAATCACCGCAATCGGAGAGGCTCACCTTGAAAGTTTCGGTTCCGTAGAGAATATCACCGCGACTAAATTCGAGCTTATTGACGCGCTGGACGAAAAAGACGGAATCGCGTTTCTGAATTGGGACAACGAGTATATACGCAACCGCAAGGTTATCCTTGACAATATTGTCAGATTCGGAATAAGCAACGACGACGCGGATTACACGGCGCGATTCGTCAAGGTTTCCGAGCGCGGTTCAAGTTTCCGTATCGGCGACGTGTATTACGCGACGAAACTGCTCGGACGGCATAATATACTTAACCTTACCTCCGCAATCGCCGTCGCGGTTGAACTTGGTATATCTCAGGAGGAGTTGATTCTCCCGATGCGCAGGATTGAGCCTGTTTCGCACAGGCTTCAACTGTTTGGCGGCGGCGACAGGTATGTTATTGACGACGCGTACAATTCCAATCCCGACGGAGCCGCCGCCGCTTTAGAAACGCTTGCGGGCTTCAGGAGTTATTTCAAAATCCTGATTACCCCCGGTATGGTAGAGCTTGGCGAACGCGAATTCAGCGCGAACCTGAACTTCGGACGCCGCGCCGCGCTCGCCGCCGACTATATAATACTTATCGGCGAGGAGCAAACCAAACCGATTCGCGCCGGACTTAGAGCCGAGGGCGCGGGTGACGAACGCGTATCGGTTTTCAATTCGCTTACCGAGGGTATTAATCTCGCTAATTCGCTTGATACCGGCGGAAAGCCGCGCATAATATTATTTGAAAACGATTTACCCGATAACTATAGCTGATTGGGGAGGTTCTTATGAAAATTTCAGTCGGAGTATTTTTTGGCGGCAAGACCGTTGAACACGAAGTCGCTATAATTTCCGCGTTGCAGGCAATACGGAACTTTAACAAGGAAAAATACGATATTGTCCCGGTATATATGTCGCGGGAGGGTAAGTTTTATACGGGCTCCGCGCTTATGGATATTGACAATTACAGCGATATGAACACGCTGACGAGCAATATCCGGGAGGTCGTACTTGTCGCCTCTCCGAACAACTGCGTTGACTTGTTTCAGTATCCGTTCAAATGGCGGAAAAAGCCGCTCGCGACTATTGAGCTTGCGTTTCCCGTCGTACACGGCACAAACGTGGAGGACGGCACGTTACAGGGTTACTTAAAGACGCTGGGCGTTCCGCTTGCGGGACCCGGCGTAACCGCGTCCGCGATTGGTATGGACAAATACGCCTCTAAAGCTTTGTTCCGCGACGCGGGACTTCCCGTTGTCCACGGACTTCGCTTCACCGCTAACGAGTTCGTCAAAAACCCCGATAAAGTCATAGCGATGCTTGAATGGAAACTCCCCTACCCTATGATTGTCAAACCGCTTGATTTAGGGTCAAGCGTCGGCGTCGGTCTCGCGAAAGACAAGCGCGAGCTTCACGACGCGATTGAAAACGCTGCGGAGTATTCCTCGCTTCTGCTCGCTGAAGCGGCGGTTACGAAACTGCGCGAGATTAACTGCTCCGTATTAGGCGACCGCGACGGCGCGGAAGCCAGCGAGTGCGAAGAACCGCTTGGCTCCGCTCAAATTCTCTCGTACGAGGACAAATACGCCGGCGGCGACGGCGGCAGTAAGGGAATGAGTTCACTAAAACGGCTTTTGCCCGCGCCCATTG
>JAISKY010000234.1 GCA_031260745.1 Oscillospiraceae bacterium | reverse complement strand
TTTTCGGGGTTGCGGTTCAATTCAAGCACTCCGACCTCAATCAGCGGGAACTCTTTATGAGGCCATATCTTCGTGATGTCGAACGGGTTTTCGTAGTGCTGTTTTGCCTGTTCCTCGGTCATAATCTGAACGTACATCGTCCATTTCGGGAAGTTTCCGCGCTCAATGGACTCAAAAAGGTCGCGGCCGTGGCTTTCGCGGTCAGTACCGCAAATCGCGGCGGCTTCGGCGTTAGTCAGGTTTTTTATGCCCTGTTGAGTGTGGAAATGGAATTTGCACCAAACTCGCTTATTCTCGGCGTTGTAGAACGCAAACGTGTGTTCGCCGAAGAAGTGCATATTGCGGAAAGTCGCGGGAATGCCGCGGTCTGACAAAACAATCGTGCGCTGGTGAAAACTTTCCGGCAGCAGCGTCCAGAAATCCCAATTGTTCTGAGCGGAGCGCATACCGGTTCTGGGGTCGCGCTTAACGGCGCGGTTCAGGTCGGAGAAGTTATGCACGTCGCGAATGAAAAAAGTGGGAGTGTTGTTTCCGACTAAATCCCAGTTGCCGTCTTCGGTGTAAAACTTCACGGCGACACCGCGAATATCGCGCTCCGCGTCAGCCGCGCCGCGTTCGCCCGCTACGGTGGAGAATCGGATAAACAAATCCGTCTTAGTTCCCGGTTGCAGGACTTTCGCTTTTGTGTACTGTGAAATGTCGCCGGTTACGGTGAGATTACCGTACGCGCCCCAGCCCTTAGCGTGCATACGACGCTCCGGAATGACTTCGCGGTTGAAGTGCGCCATTTTCTCCATCAGCCACACGTCTTGCATTACGACGGGTCCGCGAGGTCCCGCGGTGATTGCGTTTTCGTTGTCGGGTACCGGCGCGCCGACCTCGTTTGTCAGTTTTTTGTTTTCGTCCATTGGTGTACCTCCATTTAGTTTAGTTATATTTAATTCTCAAATACTCATAGTTAATTATGGTCTATAGCGAAAATCCCATCAGCACAATCGCGGCGTAAGCGCAACTTTTGGGAAGCATTAGCATACCGACTTTAGCGTTGCGTCCGGCGAACAGAACTACCGGAAGATAACAGGCGAAGCTGACGATTACCGCAATCCAGAGGAACGGAAATACGCCGCCTTTAATAAGCGAGCCTGCCGCGAAAAGCGCGGTTACGGCAAGTCCAATTATGAAAAACGGAATATTCCGTAAAATTGCCCACTTCAGCGGAGGATTTTCAAGCGTCCATTGGTTTTGTGGAATCAGACACAATAAGAATCGTACCAAGCACAGCGAGTAGATAATCGGGGTTATTCTCGTTCCAGTTTCGCCGTAAACGCTGACGCCGATGTTCCACAGTAAAATATAGAAAACCGTCATTGTCAAAGACGCGACCAACTTACCTATACCCAAAACCGCGGTGTAATCTTTTGCTTTGTCGTCCCATAACGCGCGAATTCTCGGAAGTAAGTGGAACGCGTCGCCCGCGAATAATACAAACTCCATAAGTCCGTATAATCTGCGGTCGCTTTCGGGGGCTGAACCGAAGTACAGCAAAACAGAGGAAATAAGCACCGTACCAAGATACAAAATATCGAACGCGGTTTCAACCAATTTCATCGGCTTACGTTTCGCGTTAAGCCTCGCCATATTTTTTGCTCCTTCTTAGCCTAAACTCACCAAATTAATTATACCTGAATAAAAAATTTTGTCAAGAGTTTTATGTCAATAAAAATCGTTTTGCAGTATTGACATTTATCCCATTTTGTGTTAGACTTGTAAAGTGATTATGTAGAGTGCAGATTTTCACATTTTTCATAAAAATTGACACAATAAAAAGAATTTCGAGGTACATATATGGCTTGGTTAACGACCAGTACGCTAATAATCGTATTTTTATTCGTCGGATTAGTAATGAATGTATTTCTCCTGTGCGTCGCTGTACACAACTGCCGCAGTGAGAAGAAAAACTGGTTCGTATTATGTATGGTGGCGACGCTGCTATACGTTCTCGGCAACTTTATGGAGGTTACAAGCCATTCCACCGAAGCCGCGCTGAACGGCGTTAAGGTTATGTATATAGGCTCGTGTTATATGGCGCCGTTGTTTTTGCTGTTTATTCTGGATTATTGCGAAATTAAACTAAAGACCAGGATTCTCCACATTGTTCTGTTTGCAATCGCGACGGCGACACTCGTTATCGTATGGACAACGGAATATACCCATCTTATGTACAGGGAATTCGTATTTACGGACGAGTCTACGGTTCGCGGTCTGCAAGTCGTGGAACAAGGTCCGGCGTACTATTTCGTATTCGGGTTCGCGTTGCTGTGTATCGTTTCGTCAATCGTCGTTGTAGCTACAAGAATGGTCAAGTGGAATAAGAGCTACCGATTTACGCTGATACTGTTAATGCTAAGCGCCGCCGCGCCTTTGGTCGCTAATGTGTTTTATATCCTGAGTTCATATATACTGCAATCTGACCTGCACGGCGTAAACATTACTCCGTTCGCGTTAGTCCTCACGAATTTCCTGTTCTATATAAATGTGCTTAGGCACGACCTGTTTGATTTTGCTCCGCGAGCGAACTCCGCTACTCTTGATATGATTCGGGACGGCGTACTGTTTCTTGACAGGAATATGAACTATACATCGTCAAACGAGGTCGCCCAATCGCTGTTTCCGGAGTTGAGGAAATTCGGTAAAGGTAAGCCGATTGCGGATATGCCGGATTGGCCGGAAAATCTAAGCAATCTCGACGTCAGCGACGAACATCAAAATATCACGTTCCACATCAGCGGCAAATCCGAGGACGAGCACCGCGTATTTAACGCCTGGGTCAATTCGATTAGGAACGGAGCCAAAACGCTTGGTATCGTCGTACTTATACAGGACATCACGGACAATATACAGCTAATGAAACAGCTTGAGGACGCGGCGTTTACGGACGGACTTACGGAACTATACAACCGCAGACACTTTATGGAGCTTATCGCGATACAATTTGAACGTACGAAACGTACGGGCGTACCCAGTTGCGTATTGCTTTTCGATTTGGACTATTTCAAGAAAGTAAACGACACCTACGGTCATCTTGCCGGAGATGAAGTGCTGCGATTCGTCGCTAAGAAAGTTAAGCAAATTGTACGAGCATACGACATCGTCGCAAGATACGGCGGCGAGGAATTTGTAGTATTTCTTTCCGATATGGGCAAAGACGTCGCTATACACCTTGCCGAACGAATCCGAGAAGCCATCGAAAACTCCTACTGCGTCTACGAAGATAAAGAAATTAAAGTCACTTGCAGTATCGGCGTTACCGAAGCCGTCGGAAGCGTTTCCACTGACGAGGTTTTGAAAAAAGCGGACCAGGCGATGTACCTTGCGAAAGAAAGCGGCAGAAACCGCGTCTGCGTATTGTAGCTTGGTTCAGCCGCGCCGTCTAAAACAGCAAAATCCCCGAAGTTCCCTGAACATTCCTAAACTGGTCGGACTCCTTTTGAAAAACGTCGGTCAGCATTGGGTCGAAGTGAATCCCTCTGCCCTCAACGATAATCCTAACGGCTTCCTCATGCGAGAACGCTTTTTTGTATGGGCGTTCGGAGGTCAGCGCATCGTAAACGTCGGTGATTGCCATAAGTCTGCCCTCGAGCGGTATCGCGTTGCCGATTAAGCCGTTCGGATAACCGGAACCGTCCCATTTTTCGTGGTGAGTACCCGCGAA
>JAISKY010000098.1 GCA_031260745.1 Oscillospiraceae bacterium | reverse complement strand
TATCTCAAAAAAAGAACGTCACGAAATATCCGACAAGTATATTAAACTGGTTGACCTCGTCGGATTTGAAAACCATTATCCGTACGAACTCTCCGGCGGAATGCAGCAGCGTGTCGCGATTGCCCGCATACTTGCCTACGACCCCGAAGTATTACTAATGGACGAACCGTTCGCGGCAGTTGACGCTCAAACCCGCGAAACAATGCAGGACGAATTGCTGTCAATCTGGGAAAAAACCGGAAAAACGGTAATATTCGTAACTCACAGTATAGAAGAAGCAGTCGGATTAGCCGACCGCGTGGCGGTTATCAGCCGCTCACCCGGGCAGGTTAAGGAAGTCGTGGATATTAATCTGCCGCGTCCGCGCAGGATTGGCAATGTTCGGAATACTCCCGATTTCGCGCTGTTGCACCATCGTGTTTGGGAGCTTTTACAGAACAACGAAAACAACGAGCAATTGCCGTCGGATATTGACGGTCAAAGCGGCGGCGACGTTGACATTTCGGAAAAAATCCTGCCCGATGCGGTAATTTAGGAGGGCGTGACCGTGGCGACATTAACGACCAAACCGGAAATTGAGAATGTTATCTCAAAGGATAATTTTGATAAGGTGCTAACATATCTGTCCGAAGTCAAATTCGGAACGGTAACTTTGATTTTGCAGGACGGAAAGGTGGTACAGGTTGAAAAACTCGAAAAAATCCGTATCCGCTGACACTCCGCTGACCGTACCGCGAATCGCCGTACGCAACATTACAAGGCGGTATTACCGTTCGATAGGACTCAGCGGAGTGGTCGCTCTGCTCGCGTTTGTGCTGATAGGCGGTTCGCTGTTAGCGTTCAGTCTGCTGAACGGTACGCGAAGCACGGCGGCAAGATTGGGCGCGGACGCTTTGATTGTACCTTACGGATATGAGAATAAAGTGGAAAGCGCGCTGCTTCGCGGCGAACCCAGCGCGTTTTACATAGAGCCTGAGACGGTGCCGCGGCTGCTTAATGTTGACGGCATTGAAAAGGCTTCGCCGCAGTTGTTCATTGCGTCGTTTGACAGTGAGCATTGCGACCAGTTAGTTCAGTTTATCGGCTTCGACCCCGCGACTGATTTCGTGATTACTCCGTGGATGTCGGGCGAGTTCGGCGGAGATATTCCGGCGGGTCAGATTGTTATCGGCGATTCCATTATCGGCAGACCCGGTCAGGAACTTACGTTCTTTTCAAGGAAGTACATTGTCGCGGCTAAACTGGAACGTACCGGAATGGGCTTTGACACGTCGGTGTTTACGGATATGGATACCGCGAGGGTTGCGTTGAAAGATTACGCGAACCTTGGCGGTGAAAACGTACCCGACGGCGACGGTGTGATAAGCTCAATCGCCGTTGATGTACGCAGCGACTTTGACCTGAACGATTTCGCGCGTTCGATTAATCTTGGGTTGAGGGATTCCGGCGTCAGCGTGGTTTTAACTCAGGCGATGCTTGGGAACGTATCGCGTAACTTAAACGGACTGCTTACGCTGATAAGTATACTGATTGCGTTACTCTGGATTCTGACCGTAGGAGTTCTTGCGGTATTGTTCGGAGTATCGGTTAACGAACGCAAACGCGAGTTCGGAGTATACCGAGCTTTAGGCGCTACTCGCTCCAAACTAACGCGCATTGTACTTACGGAGTGTATATTCGTAAGCCTCGCGGGAGCGGTTGTCGGAACGATAGTTGTATGCGTTGGTTATTTTTCGTTCAGTACGCTTATCGGACTGAACGCGAGTATACCGTATTTGCGTCCGTCATTGTCAACGCTTGTGTCGCTGATTGCGGCGGGATTCGCGCTATCGTTGGCTACGGGACCGCTTGCCGCGTTGTATAGCGCGGTTAAGATTGGTAAAACCGCGGCTTACGCGCTAACAAGGGAGGGCGACTGATGCTTTTGGAAACTAAACGCGTGGTAAAACGCTATAAGCGCGGCAGTCAGACTTTTAACGCCGTGGACGGCGCGACGTTGTCGCTTGACCCCGGCGAATTTGCGGTGATTAAAGGTCATAGCGGCAGCGGTAAGAGTACGCTTTTGGGCATAATAGCGGGAGTGATAAGCTCCGATGACGGAATAGTCAACTTCGCCGGACAGGATACGTCCAGGCTTGACGATAACGCGTTGTCTAAACTTCGCAACGATAAAATCGGATATATTCCGCAGGGGCATACGGTACTCGCGAATATGACCGTACTGGAAAACGTGTGTCTGCCGCGTTACATAGGCGAACGCAAAGACAGCCCGACCGCGAAAGCTTTGGAGCTTTTGGAACGTCTGGGAATCTCACAGTTGGCGCGGCAATATCCGTCGGAATTAAGCGGCGGCGAGCTTAGGCGGCTGTCGATTGCCAGAGCGTTGCTGAACTCGCCGGAGCTAATTATTGCCGACGAGCCGGTTTCGGATTTGGATTCCGAAAAAGCCGCCGAGGTTTGGAACTTGTTCGCGGAAGCGGCAAACGGCGGAACAGCCGTACTGGCGGTTACTCATAGTGACAACGGACTGGAAAATATAAATTGCAAATACTTTACAATGCAAAACGGAGGTTTAACAAATGACTGACTTTATTGAACGCCCTAAGTTCGCGTGCGCTCTGGGCGGCGCAATCAGCACTCTGGAGGGACTGCACCGCGTTGTGCCGATAGTTCACGCAGCGGGCGGTTGCGCGAACTATCTTTCCGGTACATACAACACGGCGGCTGGTTATCGCGGAGTAGGTTACTGCGGAGGCTCAATGATTCCTACGTCGAACATCGCCGAGAACAACGTGGTATTCGGCGGCGAGGATCGGCTTGCGGAGCAAATCGAAAACACGCTGTTCGCGCTTGACGGCGACTTGTACGTCGTAATTACCGGCTGTCAGGTCGAGATAATAGGCGACGACGCGGCTGGAGTAGCGCGGCGGTTCAAAGACCGCGGCGTAATTTCGGCGAATACGGCGGGATTCCTGGGCAACGCGCTGAAAGGTTACGACCTGGTAATGAATACGCTGGTCGATAACGTACTCGCTCCGTCGACCGCTAAAGAAGAACACAGCGTAAACATATTCGGCGTAGTGCCGGGTCAGGACGTGTTCTTTAAGGGCAATTTAGACAAGTTAAAAGAACTGCTGAACAAAATCGGAGTTAAGGCGAATACGTTTTTCGCGACCGGTGATACAATCGCGGATATTCGCGGTTACGGTAACGCCGCGCTTAGCGTTGTAGTGTCGCCCAGCGCGGGTCTTGAACCCGCCGAGCGTTTGCGCGATAAACTTGGGATTCCGTGGCTTAACGCGGAACTTCCGATTGGCATTGAGGGTACTGAGAGCTTCCTGCGAAGCGTAGCGACCGCTCTGAAAATAGATACCGCGCTTGTCGAGAAAGTAATCGCGTCCGAAAAAGCGTACTACTACGAGTTTCTTGAGCGCGTTGTTGATATATGGTCTGACCTTGATTTCCAGCGTTACGCGGTAGTCGCGCTTGACAGTTATTACGCTCACGCGGTGACAAGGTTCCTCGCGAATGATTTGGGTTGGGTTCCGCATTTGACGGCAATCAACGACATTGAGGACGAAGCCGACCAACAGCGTTACGCGGAACGGTTCAACGATATTACGTCCGACGTCAAACCACAGGTAATATTCGAGCGTAACGCGGGGCTTCTGCTTGAACACATACGCAACAGCTATCCGCGTAACAACAACGACAGATACTACGACCCGCTTTCGCCTCTGTATGTAATCGGAAGTTCAATTGAGGTTTCGCTTGCGGATAAGCTCGGAGCCGGATTCCTGTCGCTCGCGTTCCCGGTAACTAACCGCGTTGTCTTGAACAAAGGTTATGTAGGATTCAGCGGCGCGATAACGCTGTTAGAGGATTTACTGTCAAACTTAGTGGCGGGACGATAAGAAAGGGGTTAATAATAATGGCAAAATATAGTGATTCGTTAACATACGGCTTCGATAAGCAATTTTCACCGCCTGTGC